>CADCQC010000216.1 GCA_902803455.1 uncultured Prevotellaceae bacterium | reverse complement strand
CGACATCGCTTTTGGCATGGTGACAGAGGAGGTTTCTAAGACTTACGAGATTTACAATGACGGTATCGCTCCACTTCAGGTAAAATCCATCACCGTGCCAGAGGGATTCACCGTAAATCTCTCCGGTGAATTTACGGTAGCCCCCAAAGCGTTCAAATCATTTACAATCACGCTTCCTGCCACAACGCAGGGTGTTTTCTCTGGAAACGTAGTAGTGGTCTATGTAGATAAGGATGGTGCTGAAGCGACTTATTCAAAAGCCGTTACAGGAACTGTGCTTGATCCATCGAAGAATCTGATCACCTTTGACGACGGCGCAGGCAATTCCGCTTATCCGGCAGGATCTGTGAGGGGCAATGTCTATATCAGTACGGAAGGCTCTGGAGCCGCCAAGAATTATTATCTGCAAGATGCAAGTGGCAATCCATTGTTTATCACGCCTCTGATGACTGCCACCGCTGGAGAGAAAATCACATTCGACGCTAAATATACTGCCTACAGCGGGAGCAAAGTGGAAGTGATGATTTCCAAAGACAGACAAAACTGGACGACCATCCAGACTATCTCTAATATCTCATCCGAATCCAAATGGACGACCTATACGGCAGAAATTGCTGAAGCTGGTGACTGGTATCTCGGTTTCAAATTGAGCAAAGCCAAGATAGACAATATCTACGGTCTGGTGTATGCTGAAGGACTTGCACACAACCTGTTCCTTATCAAATCCGACATTCCTGCCAAGGGTACACAGAACACCGACTATACTGCCACTGTCTCTGTAAGCAATATCGGACCAAATATGGAGGTCGCTGGCAACTATACCGCTACGCTTTATGTAGATGGTGAGGCAGTTGCCACAAACAATAAGGTGAACATGCCTGTTGCTGACATCAGTGGCAATTATAACAACTTTGATGAGAAAAACTACGCCACCCTTTCCTTCACCTTCAAGCCACACATTGTTGGCTTATTGCCAGCATATATTGAAGTGGCGAGCGGAGATGCCGTTATCGCTACTGAGATTGTGAACATAGAGATTGTCAAAGAGGAATTATTGGCAGAAGCCGGAACAACAGTAAAAGGCTATTCAATCAACACTCCTCTTAATCTAAATTATTGCAATAGTGAGAGCGTATCGCTCTATACAGGTGAGATGCTTGGACTGAAGAAAGGAGATAAGATCAGCTCCATCACGTGGAAAGGATACTGTACTTCTGATAAAGAAGTAGAGACCAACTTGAGTATCTATTACGAATGGACTGGCGATGCCAAGCAACCTGAGGTCGCAGCTGAACTATATAACACTTCAGGTATGAAAGCCGTCATTGAAAATCAGCTCACTTCATGGGAAAAGAAAGGGGACTATGGTAAAGAGGAAGATTTCATTGTGGTCAACTTCCCAGAACCATTGGTATATGACGGTATCAGCAACCTGCGCCTTGTCGTACGCTCCATCAATCCAGAAGGCAAAACCACTCAGAATTATAAATCTGTCACATTCGAGAAAGCAGATGTCACAGGAATATGGTGCTACACTTATTGGAATGACAACGACAGGACCTTAACCGGGAATCGTTATGCTAAGGATCTACCAGCCATTCATCTGGCATTAGACGTGGAGCCTATTACGCTCTCTGGTGTCGTGACAGACAACGTGACCAACGAACCCATCGAGGGGGCTACCGTCACTATCCGCAACGAGGCTGAGGATATCGAATACACCGCTACCACTAATGCTGATGGACAATACAACATCGATGTGATTCAGAAAACACTGACTTATACCGCCACCATCACTGCTCAAGGATATGAGGACCTGGTGGTCTCTACCCGTGAATTTGACTTCTCAGAAGGTTGCATACAGGAGTCTTTCGCACTGACACCCATCGTGATGACAATTCCTGTGACCATCACAAATTCTACTTTCGCTACACTTTACTATGAGTCAAAGATTCTGAAGGCTCCTGAGAATGTCACTGTTTACACCGCTTCACTGAAAGAAAGTGAAACCACTGCCGGTGGCATGGAATTGGTACTCAATGAGGTGAGCGACAAGATTATTCCTGCAGGATTGGCTGTGATGATCAAGGGCGATGCTGGCACCTATGACTTTGAGGTGCTTGACCATATTGAGTCTGACAATGTGTACCTCAGCGAATTGACCGGTACAGAGACTGGTGGCACATTCACTTCAGAAACCGATTACTTCTATGTTCTCTCATGGAAGAATGCTCAAAAGAATATTGATGAAGTTGGCTTCTACTGGCAGCAAGGGACTAGGGGTGTTTCTGCCACTCTGAAAGCTCACCAAGCCTACCTGCGACTGTCTACGGCAACAAGCGCGGGCATCTCCCTCTCATTCGGTGAGGAGACGGGCATCAATATGGTAGAGCGTGCAGCGATAACTGATGCCAGCACTATCTACAATCTCTCTGGTATGCGTATCAATGCCAATCAGTTGCGTAAAGGTATCTATGTCGTCAATGGAAAGAAAGTTGTCATCAAATAAATCATCAAAATCTTAAGAATTATGAAGAAATATATTCAGCCAGCCATCAATTTTCCCGTTGTTAATAATGATGAATTCATGGAGACCATGATCATCAGCGACACAGAAGGTTATGATGATCCGATGGACAACGAAAGCACTTTTGACGAAGGTGATATTCCACGTCCTAAATCGAATAGTGTGTGGTTTGAACCAGATTCTGATTCGGATTCCTCCTTATTATAAGGTGTGTTATCGCCTCGACTGCATTCATCACCCCATTTAAATCACCATTTACAAACGGGATAGAGCCATGTTCTTGACTCTATCCCGTATTATTTAAGGATGATTGTGCTGCCCCTGTTGTTTTGGGACGGCAAAGGACAATCATTTCATTCCCAGATGATACATGATGAAACCGTAGATGTCGGCTTGTTCTTCCAATACCTTGCTCATCGGTTTGCCACTGCCATGACCTGCCTTGGAGTCGATGCGGATAAGGGTGGGGTGTGGACCGGCGTTGCAAGCTTGAAGGGTGGCGGCAAACTTGAATGAGTGGGCCGGCACCACACGGTCGTCATGATCGGCGGTGGTCACGAGGGTGGCGGGATAACTGACTCCTGGACGAAGGTTGTGGAGGGGTGAGTAACCGAGGAGGTATTCAAACATCTCACGACTGTCTTCACTGGTGCCATAATCGGGTGCCCAGTTCCAACCGATGGTAAACCGGTGGTAACGCAGCATATCCATCACACCGACCTGAGGAACTGCCACACGAAACAGGTCAGGGCGCTGCGTCATACAGGCACCTACCAGAAGACCGCCATTGGAACCGCCTTGGATGGCTGTCTTCTCACGGTTGGTGTAACGCTGGGCAATCAGCCACTCTGTGGCGGAGATGAAATCATCAAAGACGTTTTGCTTGCGCATCTTCGTCCCGGCAAGATGCCATTCCTCGCCATACTCGCTGCCGCCACGGAGGTTGACCATCGCATAGATGCCGCCTTTCTCGAGGAAGGGTATGCGCATGGCTGAGAACGACGGACTCAATCCGATGTTGAATCCACCATATCCATAGAGCAACACTGGATTCTTCCCGTTGCGCTTCAATCCCTTTTTATAGGTAAGGAACATGGGGATGCGTGTGCCGTCCTTACTCTCAAAAAACACCTGCTCACTCACATAGTCATCCAACTTGAAACCGACCTTGGGAGCATAGTAAACCTGACTCTCATTCTTGAGGGGGTCATAGCGGTAGATGGTGCCTGGAACGGTAAATGAACTGAAGGAATAGAAACATTCCTTGCGGTCTTTCTTACCGCCGAAGGAGGCACTGCCTACGGAGGGCAAGGATACCTCATGCAGGCGTTTCCCGTCCATGCTATAGACGTAGGCATGCGTGGAGGCATCTTTGCTGTAAGAGAGTATCAGATGGTGATCGATGATGTCGGCACTCTCGAGCACATCATTGTCCTCACCAATCAAGGTGTGCCACTGCGTGATGCCAGGCGAACGAAGGTCGGCCACCATCACTTTGGATTTCGGGGCTTGGTGGTTGGTCATCAGGTAGATCGACTCACCGATGGTCTCCACCGGAACGTAGGTGAAGTCCATGTCGTTGGTCATCTGGATGAACTGAGAACCTGGGATGCGGAGATCGCGCACAAACAGGTTGTTGCCATTGCCGGCTCCGCTCTCAAAGAGAAAGAGCATCGTCTCTTCCTCATTGGTGCTCACCGTATAGAAACGTTGCGGATACATTGGATTCATGAAGATCAACTGGTCGTCGCTTTGTGGGGTGCCGATCCGATGATAATACACTTTGTGACCTTCGTTCACGTTGGAGAATTCCTTGCCTTGTTGGGGGGAGTCGTAGGCACTGTAATAAAAACCGTCACCTTGCCAAGCCGCACCAGAAAATTTTGCCCATTTCACATGGTCATCCAACTGCCGTCCGGTCTCTACGTCTATCACATAGAATTCTTGCCAGTCGGAACCACTGCGAGAGATGCAGTAGGCCGCATAACGGCCGTTATGCGAGAAATAGATGCCTTTGAGTGCCACAGTTCCGTCAGCGCTCAGTTGGTTGGGGTCGAAGAACACACGAGGTGTTCCACCCAGTTCATCCATTACATACATCACACTCTGATTCTGCAGACCGTCGTTTTTGTAAAAATACCATTTGCCATGGTGATAGGAGGGAACACCCACTTTCTCATAATTGGCCACCTCGCGGAGACGCTTCAGCAGGCGGCCACGCTGTGGAATAGACTGAAGGTAGGCCTCAGTGATGGCGTTCTCTTTCTCCACCCATGCTGTGGTCTGGGCGCTGGTGTCATTCTCCAGCCAACGGTAGGGGTCTGCCACTTTCACACCGAAATAGTCGTCCACGGTGTTGTCTTTGGGGGTTGTCGGATAGGTGATGGTCTGTGAACTGAGGGCCATGGCGCTTAGAAGGAATGTGGATAATAGAATGCTTCTCATGTGGATGGTAAATGGGTTGATGGTCATTATCTGTGTCTGATCACCTTGTTGCCACCTTCGATATAGATGCCGTTGTTGGTGGGCTTACCTGATATTTTCCTCCCCTGAAGATCATAAACAGGGGATTCGGAGGTGGGTTGACGGGTAATCGTTCTGATGGCTGTTGATAAAGGGGTGAGGTGGATATAGTCAATGTCGGGCATCCAGGAGGAGGCGTTGGAGAAACGGATGATGTTGTTGCCTTTTTCCAAATGGATGGTGACGTTTTTCTTGGCTGTCTTCTGCCAGTCGCCGGAGTTGAAACTGGTGGTCTGTACCTTCTTGCCGTTCACGCTGATGGTGATGTTGCGGTTCTCGCCGGAGATATAGGCGATCTCAAGGGTATAGTCTCCACCTTCCATGCTGTAGACATTGCGCCACTGAAGGTCGTTTTGTTCGCTGCATCCCAACCAGCCTGCCTTGTAACCAGCCGAACAGTTGCTGGATGATTCGTAGATCCCCGTGCGCTCGGATTGGTTGTTTTTCAGTTCTTGGTAATCACTGATATAGGCTGTCTCGGCCTCATAACGGCAGCGCTCCAGACGTCGCTCACCTTCGGCGATGTAGATGCGGGTGCCATGGGCTGGCACAGTCACTTCGTAATCTGTGTCAAAGGTGCCGATATCTTCTTTCATAAAGACATCGCGCAGGGTGACGGCACCTCCCAAGTCAAGGTCGGAGAAGGTCACCTTCGCCTTGCGCTGGGTGTCGTTGGGGTTGTATACGGCAAAGGCACGGCGTGTGCCGTAAAGCGTCTCGATATCTTTCACGAGGATATGGCAACCATTGACAAAACCGACGATATAGGCTTGCAGACAAAGCGGATCCTGGTTGAGGGCGATGAGTTCTTGGTTCTTCAACAGCGCAAGGGTCGCTGGTTTGATGTTGCTCAGGTCGCAACCGATGAGCAGGGGGGATGACATGATACACCACATGCCAAAATGGGTCTTGTCTTCCTCCAGCGGCATCGACCGGCCTACCTCCAGCATGTCCATATCGTTGTAGTGACCGTCATAGCAATAGGCCGACATGAAAAGGTTTTCTGCCAATATGCCTTTCACCGAGCCCCAACTGTCATTGATGTCGTGGGTAGTGCGCCAGGAGAATGCGATATCATGTACCCAGGTGCCAGGGTAATTCCATCGGCAGACGTTCAGTCTTACATCCTCACGCCCGGTGTTCTTGATCGCCTGGCTGATGGCTGTATAACGTTCTTGAGGGTCAAGTGCCAGACGCTGACTGTTTTGTGGGGCGTCACCACCGCAGAAATCCACCTTGATGAAGTCGAAACCGCATTCGTTGAAATAGAAGTCGGCATCATGCTGGTCGTAGTGATAAAACCCTACGTTCACACTCAGTTTGTCTCCATTGTAGTAGTTGCCGCAAGTATTGCAGCCGGCATCGCTATAAATACCGGCTTTCAGACCTTTGGCGTGGATGTAGTCGGCCACCACCTTCAGACCATTGGGGAATCGGGTGGGGTGGATCAGCAGTTCGCCGGTCTCACTATTACGCCCGCCAAAAAAACCGTCGTCGATGTTGATGTGGTCGAACCCCACATCTTTCAGACCTTTTGACACCATGGCATCAGCCTGCCGCTTAATGAGCTGCTCGTTGATGTTCACCCCATAGGTGTTCCATGAACTCCATCCCATGGTGGGGCCATTTTGGGCTACAGCCATTTGGCAGACTGTCAGGGCTATAGCCAGTGTGGTCTTGATACGCATTTCCGTGGTTATCGTTGGGGAGTAAGGGGTGAATCGAATGTCTCATCGCTGAGACCTTTAGGACAATAGACACATTCCGGCATGCCTTTTGACTCCCACACCCAAAAATCCATACCCGGAATCATGGGTTTCAGTTCCTTGATATGCCCTTCCGCACGTTGCCGGGAATAATAACAACTCACGCACATGCGGTAAACCGTCTTGCCATTTGATGTTCCTTTATAGACTACATGAGGAAGCCAGTCCTGCATCACAGCCTCGGCCGCTTTCTTGGCTTCGTCAAGATGCTCATAACTGCCCATCACCACCATGTAGACCATTCTGTTGCGGTCGCCAGGGATGCCCGTACGGCGAAAACTGGCAAAACGGCTGTTCACATAACCGGTATTGCCGTTGAACCGGATCTCATACCAATTGCCTTTTTTCCCGAGGTAAAGTGCGCCCGAACCACCCGTGAAGAGTTGTCCTATGATAGTCCCTTTAGGGGAGGGCTGACTGCGAACATTCAGAAAGCCGTCGCTTGCATTCGAATAGACGGAGTCCTCTGCTGCCTGTTCTTGAGTTATGCCGGTGGCATTTCCTTTTTGGAATACACTTGTGGATAATAAAACGGTCATGGCGAAAGCCAAGGACATCATTTGAGAAAGTTTTTTCATTGTGATGGATTTGTAATGTGTTGCAAAGTTGTGGCAAATATAGATAAAAAAATGAAAAGAAGGTGCATGTACAGGTAGTTTTTTATGAAGAATTGGATATGAATCCCTTTGTCGTGCTGATTTTTTTGTATATTTGCGGATACGATTATCAATGATGATGAGACGGGTGATTGATGGCTGCTGCCGTGTGCTGGCAGTCTTGTTGGTATGGGTTCCGGTGATGACGCTTGCATCACCGGCAGCAATGTCTGTCGATGAGTATTTGGCGTTTCTCTACCGCTATATGCCGTTGCCCGACCAGTGTGACTATGATCAGACTTTTTTCAGGCATCAGGTGGAGATGGCGCTTGAGGCTCGTCGCGAGATGCCTTGGGGCGAGCGGATTCCAGAACGGGAATTCAGACATTTCGTCTTGCCGGTGAGAGTCAACAATGAGAACCTGGACAATAGCCGTGAGGTGTTTTTCGGTCAGTTGAGAGACCGGCTGAGGGGAATGTCGATGCAGGAGGCTATTCTGGAGGTGAATCACTGGTGCCATGAAAGGGTGACCTATCGACCTAGTGACGCACGAACGAGTAGTCCGTTGGCGACGGTCAAAACGGCGTATGGCAGATGTGGGGAGGAAAGCACCTTGCTGGTGGCGGCTCTACGGGCTGTGGCTATCCCCGCCCGGCAGGTGTATACTCCTCGGTGGGCGCATACCGATGACAACCATGCGTGGGTGGAGGCTTGGGCCGATGGACAATGGTTTTTCCTCGGTGCCTGTGAACCGGAGCCTGTGCTCAATTTGGGATGGTTCAATGAGAGCGCATCAAGAGGGATGTTGATGCATACCAAGGTTTTCGGTGATTATGACGGACCAGAAGAGGTGATGAGCCGTACTCCGTGTTATACGGAAATCAATGTCATTGACAACTATGCGCCTGCTGCTATCCTCTGTGTCCATGTGACGGATACCGATGGCAAAGCCGTGAAAGATGCTTCCGTGGAGTTTAAATTGTATAATTATGCGGAATTCTATACGGTGGCTCGGAAAATGACCAATGCTGACGGCATCGCACGACTGACAGCGGGGCATGGAGACATGCTGTTGTGGGTGACGAAGGACGGAAAGACAGCGATCAGGAAGGTGAGTTTCGGAAAAGATCAGAATGTGACTATGGTCTTGAATGACCAACCTATTCCTGAAAAAATGGATTTTGACATGGTGCCTCCTCCTGTCAGCAGGAAAGCCCCTTCTGTCTCTCCTGAGCAGCGTGCGGAAAACGACCGCAGATTGGCGATGGAGGACAGCATACGCCGTGCTTACGAACAAACGATGCCGGTGGAGGCATGGCGGGGTAATCATCAGGTGATCAGCACTTTCCTTGAGCAGACTGGTAATCGGCTGATGGCTGAGAAATTGCTGAAAGTCATTTCTGAAAAAGACTTGCGTGACATCTCGTTGGAGGTGTTGAAGGACAATGAGGTGACCCAAACCGACACTACAGATCTCTATGCCAGATATGTGCTCAATCCACGGGTTGAGAATGAGTGGCTCACTCCTTACAAGGCTTTTTTCCGAAAGGTTTTTCAGGGAGTGATAGCGAGTCCGGCAGAGTTGATACAATGGTGTAGACAACAGATCACCATAGACCATGAACATAATCCGCAACTGTTGCGGATGCGCCCCATGAGTGTGTTCCACCGGCGTGTGACGGATGAATTGGGAAGAAGTATTTTCTTCGTGTCGGTGGCGCGTAGTCTGGGCATACCTGCCCGTATCAATGAAGTGGACGGACAGCTGCAATACTACGAGCACAACAGATGGCATGATGTGGACTTTGATGAGCATCAGCGGGGGAAGAGGGCACAATCCGTAAAATTGGTGCTGGATTATCAACCCATAAAGCATCATGACGATCCAAAGTATTATGTCCATTTCACGTTGAGCAAAATAGAGAAGGGCTTGACGCATCTGCTCACTTTTCCAGAAGACGCCACTTGGAAAAACCATTTCAGGGAGGGGGTAAACATAGATGTCCCCGAGAATGGAGGGGAATTCTTGTTGACCACGGGAATACGGTTGGCTGACGGTCGCGTGAAGGCTCACTTGGAGCGAATCGCTGTCGCTTCGCATTCTCCGTCGAAAAAAGCTGCCCTCACCCTGCGGATGGATGAGGAGGCCATTGAGGTCATCGGGTCTTTCAATGCGGAAAACAAGTACTTGCCTCTGTCACAACTAGCTTCCCCAAAATCCCTGTTGAGTACGACGGGAAGAGGATATAATATTATCGGGCTGGTCGCACCTAACCATGAACCGACCAATCACGCCTTGAAAGATATCGGTGCCTATAAGGAGGATTTTGAGAGATGGGGTCGAAAAATGATCCTGTTGTTTGAACGGGAGGAGGATAGCCGCCGTTTCAGTTTCAATGAGTTCTCCGCGCTGCCGTCTACCGTGGAGTGGGGGATAGATGTTGACGGAAAATGCCTTGCCGAGATCCGTGAACAGATGCATCTCTCATCGTCTTCGTTGCCTCTTTT
>CADCQC010000215.1 GCA_902803455.1 uncultured Prevotellaceae bacterium | reverse complement strand
TGAGCACCGACAATACGGTGATCATGGCTTCCACGGCACCAGCGGCACCGAGCAGGTGACCTGTCATCGATTTGGTACTGCTGATATTGAGTTTGTAGGCAGCATCGCCAAAGACTTCCTGGATGGCTTTTACCTCTGAGATGTCACCAACGTGTGTGGAGGTACCGTGCACATTGATATAGTCGATATCCTCTGGGGAGAGGCCGGCATCTTCAAGGGCATTCTCCATCACCAGTCGTGCGCCGAGTCCTTCGGGATGTGATGCGGTGATATGGTAGGCGTCAGCACTCATGCCTTCTCCCACTATCTCACCATAAATCTTGGCGCCACGGGCTTTGGCATGCTCCAACTCTTCCAGGATGAGGCATCCTGCTCCCTCTGCCATGACAAATCCGTCACGGCTCTTGCTGAAAGGTCTTGAGGCATGTGTAGGATCATCATTGCGGGTGGAGAGGGCTTTCATGGCGTTGAAGCCGCCTACTCCACTGGGGCAGATGGCTGCCTCAGCACCACCGGCCAAGATAGCGTCGGCTTTTCCCAGACGGATGAGGTTGAAAGCATCAGCCAAGGCATTGGTCGACGAGGCACAGGCGGAGGTGGTGGTATAGTTGGGACCATGGAATCCAAAATGGATAGAGATATGTCCGGCTGCAATGTCGGCAATCATCTTAGGGATGAAGAAAGGATTGAATTTCGGTCCGTCAGCCTCATGGAGCGCATAGTATTTTGTTTCTGCCTCGAAGGTGCTGATACCGCCAATACCGACTCCATAGATGACTCCGATGCGGTTTTTGTTCACTTTCTCAAGATCCATACCACTGTCTTTTACAGCCTGGATGGCAGACACGATGGCAAACTGTGTGTATTTGTCCATCTTACGGGCATCCTTACCGTCAATATAGTCAGTGATAGGAAGATTTTTCACTTCGCAAGCGAAATGAGTCTTAAATTTAGTAGCGTCAAAATTAGTGATTTCTGCGGCTCCACTGACACCAGCAATGATATTTTTCCACGTTTCCTCAGGAGAATTACCTAAAGGGGTGACAGCGCCGAGACCTGTTACGACAACTCTTTTAAGTTCCATGAATATGATAATAGAAATTAAAAAATTATGGTTTATAGCCACGGTACTACTGTAGGTAGCCGATGTCTATAAACCATAAAAAGGAAAATCGTATAAATTAATTGTTACGATGGCTTTCGATGTATTCAATAGCATCACCTACCGTAGAAATTTTCTCAGCCTGATCATCAGGAATGGACACTTCGAAAACTCTCTCAAACTCCATGATCAACTCTACGGTATCCAATGAGTCAGCGCCAAGGTCATTTTGGAAACTGGACTCGAGTTTGATGTCGCTTTCGCTAACACAAAGTTTGTCAACAATGATATCCCTGACTTGTCTTTCGATTTCTGACATAATTCTTTTTCTTTAAATAATTAATAAATGTTGCTTTTTAAAATCGGGTGCAAAGGTGCGAATTTTTATTTAAGTGTGCAAATTATTTTCCAAAAAAACCACCCGACACTGCACAAACCACCCCTATATGTGCAAAAAAACGTCCAAAATAAAAAAAATACACGAATAATTTGCTACATCTTTGATATTTTGCTACATTTGCATAAACGTTATATATAACCAAAATCCCAAATTATGTCAAGCACGGAAGTCTTTAATCAAGTTTTCACCAAGGCTATCACCGACTATCATATCAAAGACGACATCGACACGCCTATCAGCAATCCCTATGACAGGGATTCTTTAGAGAACCGTTTATATCTGAAATGCTGGATCGACACGGTGCAATGGCATTTGGAGGATCTGATACGCGATCCGCATATCAATCCACTGGAAGCATTGCAACTGAAGCGTCGTATCGACAGGAGCAATCAGGACCGCACCGATCTGGTGGAGCAGATCGATTCCTTTTTCCTCCATCAGTTTAGTGATGTGAATGTATTGCCTGATGCGCGTATCAATACAGAGAGTCCGGCATGGGCCATCGACCGTTTATCAATCCTTGCCTTGAAGATCTATCATATGGCAGAGCAGGTGGAGCGCAAGGATGCTGACCTGGCACACAAGGAGCGTTGCCGTGCGAAATTGGCTATCCTTCAGGAGCAGCAGTGTGACTTGTCGACTGCCATCGACCAGTTGCTTGAAGATATTGCCGCCGGTCGCAAGTATATGAAGACCTACCGTCAGATGAAGATGTATAATGATCCATCGACCAATCCTGTGTTGTATAAGAAGTAATTTCTTTTGTCTATCATGCTGATCGTCGTCTGATTTATGAAGAGTGAACACATTCTCATCATGCGGTTTTCATCATTGGGTGATGTGACCATGCTGGTACCTGTGGTGGCTTCGTTGGCTGCCCAATATCCTCATGTGCGCATCACTGTGCTCAGTCGTGATGTGGTAAGGCCTTTGTTTGAAAAACTGGCTCCTAATGTTGGATTCATGGATGCCGATGTGGGGAAGGAATACAAAGGTATATTGGGATTGAATGCCTTATACCGGCGCTTGAAGGCCAAGCATTTCACGGCGATTGCCGACATGCATGATGTGATTCGCACGAAATATCTCCGTATGCGTTTTTCTGTCGACCGTTACCATGTGGCACATATTGACAAGCACCGCAAGGGTAAGCAACGGCTGGTGGCACGCAAAAACAAGCGGTTGGTACAGCAGTCAACATCTTTTGCCAACTATGCTGAGGTATTGGCAGCACTGGGCTATCCTGTCACCTTGCAGTTTAAATCGCTGTTTTCCGGCAGCGGAGGCAATCTCCGTCTGTTGCCCCAGCGTGACTTGCAGGAGAAGAAAACATTTCAGAAATGGATAGGGGTGGCACCGTTTGCCGCACATCCGGGAAAAGTCTATCCCTTGGAGAAAATGCAGCAGGTGGTGGCGATGTTGTGTGAGATGCATCCCAATGGCCGTATTTTTGTCTTTGGAGCGCAGAAGGAAGGGCGCAGCCTTGTCAGCCGTTGGTGTGAGCAGTATCCTCGTTGCGTCGATGTGTCTGCTTGTTTGTCATCACTGAAGGAAGAACTGATTCTGATGAGTCATCTGGATGTGATGGTGTCTATGGATAGTGCCAACACCCATCTGGCTTCTGTGGTCGACGTCCCGGTAGTCAGTGTATGGGGAGCCACGCATCCTTATGCCGGATTTATGGGATGGAGGCAGGATGAGTCCACTGTGGTGCAGTTGAGCCTTCCTTGCAGGCCATGCAGCATCTTTGGTGACAAACCATG
The DNA here is from genome assembly GCA_902803455.1 of uncultured Prevotellaceae bacterium. Classification (GTDB taxonomy): domain Bacteria; phylum Bacteroidota; class Bacteroidia; order Bacteroidales; family Bacteroidaceae; genus Prevotella. The sequence continues at coordinate 6,735 of CADCQC010000215.1, read as the reverse complement.
TTATCGTGGCGACATGGCATGTATGGCAGGCATCTCACCGGAAATGGTGGTGGAGAAAGTTGAACAGGTGCTCAATCACCAGATAAAGCGTGACTGATGGATTATTCACCTTTTATCAAATATACCTTATTATTTAATTACACAAAGAAAAGTATGAACTACGTTTGCGACACATGCGGGTATGTCTACGACCCTGCGATTGGAGACCCCGACAATGGCATTGAGCCAGGTACATCATTTGAAGACCTTCCCGAGGATTGGGTGTGCCCCATCTGCGGTGTGGGTAAGGAAGATTTCAGCAAGGAAGAATAATTACTTGCCAAAAAAGCAAAGGAGGATGTGTCTCTATGAAACGCATCCTCCTTTGCTTTTTTTGATGGTGTACACTTCTCAAGGCATATCAAAGTCTTTGGCAGTGATACATTTGAGGTTCTTCTCCAGTTGGGTGGTGCTGCTGGCTCCCACGAGTACGGAGGTCACCCCTTTTTGCGCCAGGATCCAGGCGAGAGCCATCTCAGCGAGCGTCTCACCGCGTTGGATCGCTTTGCTGTTGAGCTGTTGCAGATAAGCGATGAGTTCTGGGGTCAGTTGACTGCTGTTGAGTGATGTGCCGCGCGACATCCTTGAGTCGTCGGGAATGCCATTGAGATAACGGTCGGTAAGCAAACCTTGTGCCAGCGGTGAGAATGAGATGAAACCGATGCCATGATCGTGGCAGTAGTCAAGGATACCCTCCTCTTGCGGTTCTTTGTCGAGCAGGTTGAGTTTTCCTTGATAGATGAGCAACGGCACATCGCGCTGCCTCAAGTATTCATCGGCAAATTTCAGAGCTTGCAGGGGCCATCTGGAGATGCCCACATAGAGTGCTTTCCCGCTACGCACGATGTCGACCAGTGCCTGAAGGGTTTCCTCCAGCGGTGTGTGTGGGTCATAGCGGTGGCTGTAGAACAAATCTACATAATCGAGGTGTCTGCGGCGCAGACTTTGGTCAAGACTGGCGAAGAGATATTTTCGTGATCCCCAGTTGCCATAAGGTCCTTCCCACATGTCATAACCAGCTTTTGAACTGATGAAGAGCTCGTCGCGGTAGGGAGCAAAATCCTCCACCATGAGGCGTCCCATGGTCTCCTCGGCGGTGCCATAGGGTGGTCCGTAGTTGTTGGCGAGGTCGAAATGGGTGATGCCATGGTCGAAAGCATAATGGGTGATGTCGCGGCTGCGCTGATAAGGATCCACATCACCGAAGTTGTGCCAGAATCCCAACGACACTTTTGGCAGGAGCACGCCACTTCTGCCACATCTGCGATACATGATGTCGGATTGGTCGTATCGGTTTTGTGATGCGATGTAGGTGGTTTTGATGTTCATGATTCTTTTTCTTGGATGGTTTGTCGGATAAGTTTTAAGAGATGTTCCACGGCCTCTTCCTCCGGGATATTGCGTTCCACGCATTCTTTTCTCCGGTAGAGTGAGATGCGTCCTGGTCCTGCCCCCACATAACCGAAGTCGGCGTCGGCCATCTCGCCAGGTCCGTTGACGATACATCCCATGATACCGATTTTGAGGCCTTTCATGTGTTGGGTGGCCGCTTTGATCTTTGCAATGGTGGCCTGCAGGTTGTAGAGAGTCCTTCCGCATCCAGGGCAACTGATATATTCTGTCTTGCTGACGCGCAGTCTTGCCGCCTGCAAGATTCCCAATGCCGTGGCGGCGATGTCGTTGGCAGCGATGTCACCGTCGTTCATCAGCCAGATGCCGTCGGTCAGTCCGTCGATCATGAGCGCGCCCATGTCGGCGGCGGCATCGATTTGGAAGAGATCTTTTTCCTCTTTTTGATAAGCATATGCATGACAGAACACGATGGGATTGTTGAGGCCGGCACGCATCATCTCATGGGTGAGTGCCCGCAGTTCACCTGTCGGATTGGCATGATGGCTGACAGCCACCACCACTACTTCAGGATGAAGCCGCAGACAGGCAATGTATTCTTCAGCGCTGACACCATAAGAAAGGACCAAGAATTTGATAGGGGCCTCCACGCTTCCAATCCATGGCATGGCTTGTGCAGGGAATATGGGGAAGGTATCGGCTTGGCCGTCATAGACGTTGAAGTCGACGATCAACCGTTGGCCATCCTTGCGCTGGGATGGAACCTCCTTTCCCGTGTAGATGAAATCAGGATGCTGATCGTTGTAGAATTCCTCGTCCCCTTTTCCGGAGAGGATGACCACAGGCACGTTATCACCACCGATATGCCCCACCGGATGTGTGACCCGCCGCTCGGGTCTGAGGTAGTCGAATCCTTCAAAAGGCGTGGCAGGAATCATCGGATGATGCTCTCTGCCGGTGAAATGGTCGACCAGATGTCTTGCCACAGGAATCTCCTGTTCCGGTTCTTCGCTGAGTGATACCCTGACAGTGTCACCGATACCGTCGGCCAGCAAGGCACCGATACCCACCGCACTTTTGATCCGTCCGTCCTCACCTTCACCGGCTTCTGTGACCCCCAGATGCAAGGGATAGTGCATATCTTCCTTGTCCATCTCTGCCACGAGGAGCCGCATGGACCTGACCATCACCACGGTGTTGGATGCTTTGATGGAGATGACCACGTTGTTGAACTTCTCCCGTTGGCATATTCTCAGAAATTCCATACAACTCTCGACGATACCTTCAGGCGTGTCTCCATAATGAGACATGATTCTGTCGGACAGCGATCCGTGGTTGACCCCTATTCTCAAGGCCGTGTGGTGTTCCCGGCAGATTTGCAGCAGTGGGAGCAGGCGCTCCTCTATCCTGTGCAGCTCGCGGTCATATTCTTCGTCGGTGTATTCCAACTTTTTAAAAGTACGGGCGGGATCCACATAGTTGCCGGGGTTGATACGCACCTTTTCCACGTTTTTTGCAGCCACTTCCGCCACACGGGCATTGAAATGGACGTCAGCCACCAGAGGGGTGGTGATCCCTTGTTGGCGAAGTGCGTCGTGGATCCGTCCGATGTTCTCGGCCTCTCGTGTTCCTTGTGTGGTGAATCTGACATATTCTCCACCGGCATCGATGATGCGCCGGGCTTGTGCCACGGATCCTTCGATATCGTTGGTCGACACGGTGGCCATTGACTGGATGCGGATGGGTTGTTGGTCACCCATGGGAGTGTCTCCCACATCAATTTTCACGGATGGCCGACGATGATAGTTGAAGAGGTCTGTCATTTCAGTTGGTCTTGAAGTGATAATCCTTGATGTCGGCCAATTGTGCATTGGCTTTTTCTATTTTCTCTCCAAGCCGGGCCTTGTAGTCAGCCACCCGTCGGGCGATGGCCTCGTCGGAGAGTGCCACGATCTGTGTGGCGAGGATCGCAGCGTTGAGAGCACCGTTTACGCCTACAGTGGCCACGGGTATTCCCGGAGGCATCTGTATGATGCTCAACATGGCGTCGAGTCCGTCGAGCATACCTTTGATGGGAACGCCGATGACAGGCACGGTGGTCGAGGCGGCGATGACTCCCGGAAGAGCGGCAGCCATGCCGGCAGCAGCAATGATGACCTTGATGCCTCTGCCGCTCACTTCTTGGGCAAACTGTTCCACGGCTTGTGGTGTCCGGTGTGCGGAAAGGGCATTGACCTCAAAAGGTATTTCCATTTCCTCCAGATATTTCATGGCTTTTTCCATGACAGGCAGGTCACTTGTGCTGCCCATGATGATGCTGATAATCGGTTTCATATTCGTTAGTTTTTCTATTGATGATCGTTTAGATGAAAAGAATCGATATGATGGCGCACACCATGCCCACGAAGAAGCCGGTCACCACCTGCCCGAGGGTGTGTTGCCTTAGGATGATGCGGCTTGATCCCACCAGTCCGGCAAGCAGCAGTACAAGACATAGCCACCAGACGGGATTGAAATTGAAGATGAGTGCGAAGGCCACGATGGCTCCTGTCACACCACCGATGGCAGCGGAGTGAACGGATATTTTCCATCGGATATTGATCATGGCGCATACCACTTGTATCATGAGTGAAGCCACCACGATGCTGCCGATCGTATAGGGGATATGGTTGGCGTTGAGGATGTAATAGCAGAAGAAATAGCATAGGATGGAGATGACATAGGGTATCATCCGCCGTTCTTTGGGTGCGATTTCTGTCAGGTTCCATCCTTGGTATTTGCGATAGATTCTGATGAGTGTTGTGGGCAGGAGGATGGTCAGTGTAAAGACGATGATGAAGATATAGAGTTTCACTGGCCATGTAAGCAGGCTGAGGTAACTGAAGAAGAACAGCGCCAGCAGTCCCACGACAGGCAGATAGAAAGGTGAGAATATCGCACTGAGGATTCTCGCTACCAATATGATGTCTTTCTCTCTCATTTTTTTCTTAAGCTTGATTTGGGAATGTTCATCTGTTCACGGTATTTCACGATGGTGCGCCGCTTGGTCTGGAATCCTTTCTTTTTGAGTGCATCTTCCAGTTGCATGTCGGTGAGTGGATGATGCTTGTCTTCATGGTCGATGATGTCTTTGAGTGCGCTTTTGATTTTCCTTGTCGACACTTCGTCACCGTCGTTATGATAACGGTCGCTGAAGAAATAGCGCAGTCTGAAGATGCCCCATCGTGTCTCGGCATATTTCTCGTTGGTGACCCTCGATACAGTAGAGATATCAAGTCCGGTGTCTGCCGCAATGTCTTTCAGTGCCATGGGTTGCAAGTCGGCCTCGTCACCGTCGAGGAAGAATTTCCGTTGTCGCCGGATGATGGCGGCCATTGTCTTGGTCAGTGTGGCTTGTCGCTGTTGCAGTGCGTCGATAAGCATCTTTGCTCCGTCAACATCTTTTTTCAGCAACGGAATGGCTTCTTTGTCTTTCCGTGAGAGGTTGCGCATGCTGTTGAGTGTCTCGATGTAGGATTCAGAGATCTCCAATTCTGGCAGGCGTCCGCGGCGGAGCGAGAAATTCACTTGTCCGTCATCGGTGGTCTCCACGATGAAATCGGGGGTGACTTGCTGGATGCTCGTTCCTTGCACTTCGCCCAGGGCGGCACCTGGTTTGGGGTTGAGTTTTTTCAGTTCTGCCTTGATCTCTTCTTTCTCCTCTTCATCAAGATGAAGCGTGCGCTGCAGTTTTGTCCAATGGTTTTTGAGCAAATCATCAAAATAGGTCTTGATGATCTTTTGCAGGACATCTTTGGTCCATCCTTCTTTCCGTCGTTCAATCTGTAGCAGGAGACATTGTTGCAGGGATTGTGCTCCCACGCCGGCAGGATCGAAGGTTTGCAGTTTCGACAGCACCTCCTTGATCTCTTCTACAGAAGCATCGAGGTTTTGGTAAATGGCCATCTCGTCGCTGATGGTCTCGATGTCCTTCCGGAGCAGACCGTCGTTGTCGAGCGACCCGATGAGATATTCCATGATGTGGCATTGCTGCTCGTTGAGATCTGTCTCACCCATCTGTTGGCGCAGTTTATCGTAGAAGGAGACATTGTTGGAAGGATCTTGGTGAGGCTGTGTCTCTTGAACAGGGATTTTCTCCTCACCCATGAAATCTTCATCCTCATGGTTCTCCTGTCGGCTCAGGTCTTCTGTGGTACTGTCTTGAGGTTGGTCCCATTCGCTTTCATCGCTGGGTTTGACTTCCAAGGCAGGGTTGTCGATAAGTTGTTGGTTGACATATTCGGTGAGCTGGTCGATGGGTTTTTCGATCATCTGTCCTATCAGCAGTTGCAGTGGAGTAAGCCGTTGCCGCTGCGTTTGCCGGATACCTTGTCTTATCTGCTGCTTGCCCATGTTATTTGTAATATTCTATGAGTTGTGCTGCGATGGAGGCCAGTTCTGTGGGGTCACCATTGCCATAGCGCTGCCAGATGATCTTGCAGGATTCATGGAGCGGGGAGTCGGAAGGATGACTTTTCCTCAGATAAGGATCACATACCTGGTATTCGTCCATCACCTCAACCATCAGTTGTGGTGAGATGCCTATGTTTTTGGAGAGTGCGACGATCTCTGCTGTTTCCGGCACCATCGTGCGGGGTGTGAGGCGGAAATACAGGTCGAGAATGAGGATGAGTTTGATAGGTGTGAGTAGAGGATGACTTGCCAGAGGTTTGAAGTCATTTTCCCAGGCCGCGTTGACTTCCACCCCTTCATAAAATGCTTCAGCATTATTGAAACCGTTCATCTTTCTGAGTATACTGACCCCTTTGGCAAGTTTTTTGGGATGGGTGGCGTATTGGTTCCAAAGTCTTTCCAGTCGCGGAGTGTCAAGACTTCTGAGGCGGAACATTTTTCGATAGAGATATTTTGGGGGCAGGTGCAGTTCGAGAGCCATGTCGACCATCTCATGCGAGTAGAGTGGTTTCACCCCCACAGGATCCTTGAGATAGACATGCATCAGCATCAGCCAATATTCATCTGTCCATTTTGGTTTCATTCTTTTCTAACTCATAATTATATCATGCAAATTTAATACCAACAAACGAAGAATGATGTTTTTATTAATTATATTTAACAAATCAAGATACTTCTGATGGATTTGGTAAAATGTTGAAGATGATTGCTCCACCCATCCTGATGCAGTTTTTTTGAAAAAACATTGCAAAAACCGATTTTTTGATATAAATTTGCGGTGTTAATTGTTTAATATTATTCTTTCATCACAAAAAAGAAATTTGAGTATGGTTACTGCACTTGTATCGATTCTTGGAATCATTTTTATCTTAGTGATTATTATTTTGCTGTATA
>CADCQC010000214.1 GCA_902803455.1 uncultured Prevotellaceae bacterium | reverse complement strand
CCGACAATTACCGCCCGGTGGGTGAGGAGGTGCTGTTCTACGCCAACTCCCGACAACGCACTTTCTCAACAGCGAAATATTTCTCGGCCGGTTTCCTTCCTTTCGCCAACGTAGAGATTACCCATAAGTACGAGGAGGACAAGATGGATCCCGTCTTTACACCACAGTTCACGAAAATGAACAGTACTTACCGTCAGAAAGTGCTCAGCGAGATGCAAAACCTGCATGGTGGTCCCCAGGTGTGGATGAATGCTCAAAAAGCTACGCTCCAACTGATGGAGGAGGTGCTCGATATGGCGCATTCACCTGCCGCATTGCAGGGCGACACTACCCATTTCTGGTTTGATGACACGCAGTTCAAGATTGAAAAGGGCAGTGAGCCTAAGATGAGTGGTGGCTATACCTTGGCCAATAGCGTGGCCGACGCAATGGTGTTGCAGTGCTATGAGACGGAGAGCATGACGGCTTTCGGCCATCCGCTGACAAGAGAACAGTGGCGTGCCATCTGTGGTGTCAAGGAAGTCTACGATGGACTGCTCTTCACCTCACATTCAGCCGCTGTCAACCTGGCCTACCCGCTGGTGAGCCGTATCTGTGAGGAATTGCAGCGTCAGGACCGCAAGTTCATGTTCCTCTGCGGCCATGACTCCAATCTCGCCAGTATTGGTGCCGCACTGGGTTTCGTATTCCCTGAGACGGTGGACGCCCTCGAACTGCATACGCCTATCGGGTCAAAACTCGTGTTTGAGAAATGGAGTGATGGAGCGGAAGAATATGTGGCTGTGAACCTGGTCTATCAGGCTGTTGACCAGTTGCAGGGGCGCACATTGCTCTCGCTTGATGTGCCTCCTATGGTGCTGCCTGTCACCGTGAACGGACTCACCACAAACAGTGATGGTCTTTATCGTCTGGCAGATCTTACTGCGCGCTTTGCCGAAGCGATGAGTGAATACGAGGCCATTACTGACGAGCCTGATGCCGTCGGAGAAATCAGACAGTCAGACAACGGAAGCTCAAAGGGCATTTACAACCTCCAGGGACAGCGCCTCAGTCATCCCCAGCATGGTGTCAATATCATCGGAGAGGAGAAGAGGGTCGCTTATTGAATGATTTTTTAACTTCTTCGTCTCGTGCTTTAGACGATGGGATTACTTCAGGTCTGTTGCCTCCGTGCGTTTCAGAATATCATATATCTGGCCAGCAACTTCCTGGGCATATCCCATATCGTATCCCACACGGAGATGAATGATCGGTGAGACGGGATTCTTCGTGTTGATGACCACCGCACACTCGTCAACGACATAGGGTATGATCGCCAGGTTTTTTGGCGAGATGCCCGTAATGTCGTTGATGGGAATCTCCCTGCCGGCCACCACGAGGATACCACGTTCAGGATATGACATCACGATGTCAGAAATCTCATTCGCTTTCGTCGCATTGAGTACCACCACACTGTCGGGTTTCCCATACGCCAGTTCCACCTCTTCCACACTGCTGAACGACCTGCCTTTCATCTCCTGTATCACCGGATTGTTTTCATTCCGGTTGAAGAGATAATTGACTGCGAGGACGATGAAAGGCAATAACAACAATGGCAGAAAGCCAATGTTGACAACCAATGCCAACAAAAAGATAGCTATGGCGGCGAGAATGGTTGTTTTCTTCATTGACGATGACTCCAGAAATGATTGTTGATGCAAAAATAAATAATTTTCGATAGGAAAACATATTTCTTGTCTATTTCTTTCAAATAGTTATATTTAATTAAGCTCTGCAAAGGTGTGCTAATAGAGCTTAATTAGGGTAAAAAAGTTTTGCACGTCTTGTGAAAACAATTACTTTTGTCCCTAATGAATCGTATCATCCTTCTCATATCTTTGATGTTACTGTCTGTTGCTGTGGCAGCACAGCGGCGGTTGGTCGTTTGCGATGTGGAGACCTACCAACCCATCAGCAGTGTGAGCGTGCGCAGCAGTGCCGGGGTCGATGTATCCGACTCATTGGGCTATTTCTCTGTGCCCGACACCTGCAAGAGTCTGATGCTCTCGCATCTCAATTATGAGAGTCGGCTGCTGCATCTCAACGAGGTGCGTGACACGATTTTTCTCGTGTCAAAAGATATGGGCATGCGTGAGGTGGTGGTCTTCGGAAAAGGAAAGGATGATGGACTTGCAGACCGCATCAACAAGATGGTGGTGCTCAATAAGACCGACGCGCAACTGCTTGCCATTGACCCTGCCAGTGGTGGCAACCTCTTCGGCCTCATTGGAAAAGCTATCGGAAAACTCTTTCTCAAGAAAAGCTCAAAGGCCAAAAGACGAGAGAAAGCCCGTGAAATCCTCAAGAATTACTAACTGCAGATTGTGGTGATCGGTGAGCACGTAGGGGATGAGGATGATGCGGAAGTAACCTTATGTGTATATAAATCCCCCCAGAAAGGGTGGTTTTCCTATCAAATGAGAGGGAAACCACCCTTTCACTTTAGGCATAATCCCTTTCAAAGATGTGTTTTTAGCACTACTTTTGCAGTACAAAGAGAGAGATAAAACAATAGAAGTTCAACCATCAAAACGATACAACTATGAAGAAGATCTTTACCTTGGTGATGATGATGACGATGGTCATCTCCGCCGCAGCAATGCCGTACAACACCGCACGCAACGAGGCCCTCTTCATCTCTGACAAGATGGCCTACGAGCTCGGACTGACAGCAACACAATATGAGGCAGTGTATGAGATCAACCTCGACTACCTGCTCAACGTAGATACCCGCGCCGATGTTTTCGGATTTTGGTGGGAGATCCGTAACCGCGACCTGCGCTATGTGCTCAGCACCTGGCAATACGACCGCTACATGGCCAGCGAGTGGTTCTATCGTCCCGTCATCTGGGGCACTGGTGGCTGGACATTCAGCATCTACACCCGTTACGCCATGGGTCGGATGTTCTACCATCGTCCCGCAGTGTTCGTGACCTTTAAGGGTGGCCATAGCCATAGAGGCGGCAGCTTCTACAGCGGACATCACTTTGACAAGCCCAATCCTCCCAAAGGACATGGTCACAACCCTCCGATGGGGCATGGCAATCACAATAACAACGGCAACTGGAACCATCATGGCAACGGCAACCACAATAGTGGAAACTGGAACCACAATGGCAACGGCAACCACAATCCTTCGGTAAATGGCGGCAACCGTCCCATGACGGGTAATGGCTCCCACACCCCCTCGATGGGTGGCGGCTTCGGCAACAGCCATCGCAGCGGGTCGGCCACTACTCCCAGCCGCACTTTCGGCGGCCGTCCTTCCGGCAACGTGGCCATCAATAGCAATGGTGGCAACAATGCTCCCAGAGGTTCTTTCGGAGGTGCCCGCAGATAAACTTACTACAATATATACAGCATGGGCAACCATGATGCTCTAACATCCCCACATCTTCACTGTGAAGATGTGGGGATTATTAAAATTAATGATCAATCCAAGGATTAGTTCTCTAAAAAACAATGAAAGCGCCCTGTAAATCATCGATTTACAGGGCGCTTCTTGTAGTGGATAGGGGAATCGAACCCCTATGCCAAGATTGAGAATCTTGTATCCTAACCATTAGATGAATCCACCTTTTTGTTTATTCGAATCCCGTGCGGAAGCTGGGGGATTCGAACCCCCGGTACGGTAACCCGTACGGCAGTTTAGCAAACTGCTGGTTTCAGCCACTCACCCAAACT
>CADCQC010000213.1 GCA_902803455.1 uncultured Prevotellaceae bacterium | reverse complement strand
TCGGGGTATATCTCCTCAGAAAATATTTTATCCTGACACCCGAACCATCTTATGCCAAAGCGATAAAACTGGTGGATAAGATGCTGGAGAAACAGCCCAAAAACGGCCAACTCATCATCATGCAACGGCAGATGAAACATTTGCAGTATGGGATGAAGGGTGCCACCATGCCCCATTTCTCCGGACCGGGAATCGATGGCGGTACCTTCAGCGACAAAGACCTGGGGGATGGTGTGGCCGTCTTGAGTTCATGGGGGTCATGGAACTATGAGAGTCGGGAACTGCAGCGGCAACTGCGGAGGGCGGCGCGCAAGTCGGGGGGACGGCTCAAACTGGTAAGCATTTGCGTTGACCCTGACAAAAAAGCTTGCAAGAGGAATTTGGAAGCCGACTCCGTGTGGTGGCCCGTCATCTTCGACGGTAAAATGTTCGAATCACCCGCATTCAACCAGTCTGGCCTGGCTGATGTGCCCGACAATATCGTCTATCATCACCGGCGTGTGGTGGCCAGAGGCCTCAGCAACGGTGAGATCATGCCCAAGATCGAGGAATTGCTTGATCAGAAGTAGGCACTTTTCAACTGATTCATCCGATATCGATTTATGCTGGCAAAAACGTTCTGTGCAGCAGTGGTGGGTCTTGAGGCCACCACGATCACCATTGAGGTGAATATGACGCGTGGCGTGATGTACAACCTCTCAGGGATGGCCGATACCGCCGTCAGGGAGAGTTATTCGCGCATCACGGCTGCACTGCCCAACGTGGGCTACCGCATCCCTCTGGCCAGCCTCACCATTAACCTGTCACCTGCCGACATCCGCAAGGAAGGAAGCAGTTATGACTTGCCCATAGCCATCGGCATGCTGGCTGCCAACGCCAATATCCCTACTGATCATCTGAAGGAGTATATGATGGTGGGGGAGCTGGGGCTTGATGGACGGCTGAAACCCATCCGGGCGGCATTGCCCATCGCCATCCTGGCTAGGAAAGAACATTTCAAGGGACTCATCGTACCCACCGACAATGCACGGGAGGCGGCAGTGGTCAACAATCTGGAGGTCTATGGCATGGATGACATCACACAGGTGATCGCATTGTTGAGCGGACAGGCCCATCCCGATCCAGTGGTTGTCGACACCCGACGCGAGTTTTATGCCCAACAGTATAATTTCGACCTTGATTATGCCGATGTCCGTGGACAGGAGAATGTGAAACGGGCGTTGGAGGTAGCGGCTGCCGGCGGGCATAATGTCATCATGATCGGACCGCCGGGGTCGGGCAAGTCGATGATGGCGAAGCGATTACCCAGCATCTTGCCTCCCTTGTCGCTCGCAGAGAGTCTGGAGACGACACAGGTGCATTCTGTAGCAGGGAAGTTGGGACGTGACACGTCACTCATCTCTCAACGGCCGTTCCGCGCTCCGCATCACACCATCTCCCAGGTAGGACTCTGTGGCGGTACGCTCAACGCACAACCTGGTGAGGTGTCGCTTGCCCATAACGGAGTGCTTTTTCTCGATGAACTGACAGAGTTTTCCAAGCAGACGCTGGAGGTGCTGCGGCAACCCTTGGAAGACCGTAAGATCACTATCGCAAGGGCTAAATTCACGGTGGAATATCCTTGCTCTTTCATGTTTGTGGCTTCCATGAACCCTTGTCCTTGTGGCTATTATGGTGATCCCACCCACACCTGTGTATGCACTCCAGGACAGATACAGCGGTATATGGGCAAGGTGTCGGGGCCGCTCCTCGACCGCATTGATATCCAATGTGAGATCTCTGCCCTCAGTTTCGACGATATTTCCAAGGCGGCACCCGGTGAGCCGTCTGCCGCCATCCGTGAACGCGTGATCCGTGCACGTGGCATCCAGGAGGAGCGTTTCAAGGGGGTCCGCGGCATCCATTGCAACGCACAGATGACGGAGCGCATGATTCATGAGTATGCCGAACCTGATGAGAAGTCATTGCAACTTCTCCGTCTCGGCATGGAGCGGCTCAAACTCTCAGCAAGAGCCTATAACCGCATCCTCAAGGTGGCACGCACCATTGCCGACCTCGACCAATCCGAGCGCGTGCAATCGCACCATATCGCAGAGGCTATCGGTTACCGCAACCTTGATAGAGGCGACTGGGCAGAGCGAGGGATATAAACGTCCGGTCGGTCATGATATGGGCCGGATGCCTGTGAAAGAATGAAAAAAGCGGTCTGTGAGGACCGCTTTTCTTATCGTTCGATGACCAGATCTACTGAGGAGCCGTTGTAACTGTAGAAAACAAACACATATTGCTGTTTGCGGGGAAACTTGGAGATGTCAATCTCTGTCTCCATCTTACCTTTGGTGTCGAGTGTCATCAGCACGTCACGGTTCTCATCCACATAATCCACCCGCTCGATGGGTAGCGTTGAGGTGACGTGCGCCACGCTTTTTTCCGTGTAGCATTGGATATCGATGCCTTGCACGTGGTGCACATGTTCTGCCTGTTGGTATTTTTGTGATCCCTCGAAACCAAATCCCATAGCGTTGAGGGTGACGATGGCATAGCGGATGCCTAAGGTGTGGTAACCTTCTGAGTTGAAGTGGATCTTGTCTGTCAGGAGATGACAATTCTCTGTCGAGACGATGTGTGTGTTGGGGATGTATGCCGACAGTTGGTTGATGGTCGTGTTGGCTGCGGCATAGGGGCAGCCCTCTCTGGCCTGTCCTACTTCTGAGACGACCAGTGGCACTTTGTGGGAGTCGAGTTTCAGGTCTTTCAGCAGGTCTTGATAGATCTTGCCCACCTTTTTGATCCATTGGTCGTCAAAAGTGTCTTTCTCGTTGGGCTGGAGGATGATACCACGGATCACACCCTCTTTTTGGGCTTTTTTCGCCAGGGTGACCAGGCGGTGATAAGGTTTCCCGTCGTATTCCGCCACTTGCTCACGGGCTGTTCCTTGCAGGCGAGAAGCATAGGCGGCACCTGTTACCTTGTCAAACACGTCGATGTCGCAGTCGTCGACAGTCACAGCGATCAGTCCCACCTTCATCGTCTTTGGCAGGTTGGAGCACACGGTGTTGCCGAAGAAATCAATGGCCGACATGCCCGCTCCGTCGTGGCACAGAGGTGGTCTTGCCACTTGCCATGCCTGTTTCTTTTGCCCGCCGCCACGGCTATTGATGGCCGGCAAATAGACCATCCTGCTGTCGGGTTGGATGTGTTCTGCCACCAGTTCACCTTTGCCCGACATGTTGGAATGGCCGATGCACAGGAAGATGACAAAATGGTCATCCTGCGCCCAAGCACTCGCTGTCATCAGCCACAGTACCACCAGGATGGTACCCGTCTTGAGTATTTCGTGGATTCTCTGCATGACAATGATTACGTGTTAGGATGGGGTAGGGTCAGAACCAGAATGTCAAGTGATAGCCGAAGCGCATTTTTTCTTCGCCCAAGTTGCTCACATCCTCATCTATCACATCGTTGAATAGTTTGCTTGCATAGAATTTGCAGTAGAAGCCGAAATCCACGTTGCGAGCGCGCCATCCCAACATCGGTTGCACGGCAAAACTGCTATTGCGGAAGGCTGAATCGTCTTTGTAATAATGTTTCAGCACGCCACCTTGACGGGCCTTGAAACCTAACTCACCGCCACACCCGATGTAGAATTTCGTCCATTTGCTGGTTTTGAAGAGTTGCAGTTTCAAGATGACGGGCAGCGCGATCTGTCCGCCGACATCCACCAGTCCCAATCCGTTCTTTTCATCACCCTTTCGGGGGTCTCCTGTGATGTATTCAATATATTCCACGCCAAATGACACGTTGAGCAAGTCGCTTGTACGGCCGTAGTTGCAGAGGAGGCCAAGACCCGCGCCTGCGCATTTGTAGAAGTCTGCGGTGTGGTAGATGCCAAAGGTGAAGGTGGGCTCTTCCTTTTGCTCCGTGGTCTTTTTCTTACCGGTCTGTGCCCTCCAACTAGGTTGGCTGACCGGTTGCTCCTTTTTGGCTTTCTCCTTTTCAGCTTTCACTTTATCTGCGTCCACGACCTGCCATTGTGCCATCATGCTCATTGGAAGCATCATCAAGGCTATAAACAAAAATTTTCTCATAATTGTCGATTTTGGGTTATTGTGATAAGTATAATTGTTTTTCATGAGGAGTTATAATGCAAATATCGCCAAAATAGTTGAGAAGAGCAAACAATTGTCCGTCTTTTTTCTTTTGTTTTGTAAGTTTTGGCTTGTTTGGGGTAGGATTTGATAACTTTGAGTGGCATCAAAATATCCTCAAAGAAAAAGAAACATTTTGCCGATAGGGATTTTTTCATTATCTTAGCGGCTGAAATGCGCAATGCCTATAGAAGAAGACCATTGACTGCTTTCCTATATACTCAACACACAAACCTACATTAAAGTCATGTTACAAATCCGCTGCAAGAACAACCAAGTGACCAAGAGTTTCCCAGAGGGATGTTCCCTGCTTGATGTCTATCAGGAATTTGCCGATGAGATCCAATTGCCCTATCCCGTGGTGTCGGCCAAAGTCAACAACACGTCACAAGGACTGAAGTTCCGGCTCTTCCAAAACCGTGACGTGGAATTCCTTGATGCCTGTGAGGGGTCGGGGCATCGTGTCTATGTGCGATCTCTCTGTTTCGTCCTCTACAAGGCAGTGTCGGATGTGTTCCCCAACAGCAAACTGTTCATCGAGCACCCGCTGTCGAGAGGGTATTACTGCAACCTCAAAAGGAGAGGAAATGACCAGCCCTTGACAGAAGAGGATGTGGAGCAGATCAGAGAGAGGATGCGGCAGATCATCAACCTCGACATGCCGTTCAGGCGTTTTGAGTCGACAACGGAGGAGAGTATCAGGATCTTTTCTGACAGAGGCTTCACCGACAAGGTGAAACTCATCGAGACCAGCGGACAGATCTACACAGACTACTATATGTTGGGTGATACCGTTGACTATTATTACGGACCGCTGGTGCCGACGGCAGGTTATCTGAAGGTGTGGGGACTGGAGAAATATGCCGATGGTCTGCTGCTGAGGGTGCCCGACAAGAAAAATCCGCTGGTACTCGCTGAGAAAATCTTGCAGCCCAAGACTTTTGAGATGTTTGCTGAGAAGGTGCATTGGGATATCATCATGCGCTTGTCGAATGCGGGCGATGTGAACAAGGCGGTGCTCAAAGGGCAGGCATCCAAACTGATCCAGGTGAGTGAGGCCTTGCAGGAGAAGAAAATCGTGCAGATCGCAGAGGAGATCGACAGACGTTTCCGCGCAGAGAAAGATCCCATCAGGATCGTGCTCATCACAGGGCCTTCCAGTTCTGGCAAGACCACCTTCTGCAAACGGTTGTCCATCCAACTGATGGCTTGCGGCCTGCATCCCATCTCTTTCTCTACGGATGATTATTTCGTCAATCGGGTGGACACCCCGTTGCTGCCCAACGGACAGTATGATTTCGATAATATCAAGGCGGTGGACTGTGCTCTGCTCGAGGATCACCTGCAAAGGCTCATGAATGGTGAGCGGGTGGAGGTGCCGGAATACAACTTCGTCACGGGAAAGAGGGAATATAACGGTAAACGGCTGAAACTGCAAAACGACAGTGTGCTCATCATTGAGGGTATCCATGCCCTGAATCCCATGCTCACTGAGCAGATTTCCGACACGGCGAAATTTAAGATCTTTGTCTCTGCGCTTACCAGTATCTCACTCGATGACCACAACTGGATACCGACCCACGACAACCGTTTGCTGCGACGGATCATCCGCGACTACAACAAGGGGGCTTATTCGGCCTGTGAGACCATCCGGATGTGGCACAATGTGTGTGAAGCGGAGGAAAAATGGATCCTGCCGTTCCAGGAGACAGCAGATGCCATGTTCAACTCTGCCCTCAACATCGAGTTTGCGGTCTTGCGCACGCATGCGGAGATCATTCTGGCTTCTGTGCCCAAAAACTGTCCGGAATATTCGGAGGCCCACAGGTTGCTGAAGTTCATCCATTACTTCATCCCTGTGAGCGACAAAGAAATACCACCCACAAGCATCATGCGAGAGTTCGTGGGTGGCTCGAGTTTCAAGTATTAAGCCATGGCAGGTGCCGCTCCGGCGGTCAGGCAATGCCTGCCATGAGCCATTGTGCGGCAGGTCTTACAAGGCGATGGGCTCGTAGGGCAGTCCGAAGACATCTGCGACGGCCTTGAAAGTGACTTTTCCGTGCACCACATTGAGACCCATATACAGGGCATGGTCATCGCGGCATGCCTGTTGCCAGCCTTTGTCTGCCAAGGCGACAGCATAGCGGAGGGTGGCATTGGTGAGTGCGATGGTCGACGTGTTGGGCACTGCACCAGGAATGTTGGCCACGGCATAATGGATGATGCCGTCTATCTCATAGACAGGTTCTGAATGGGTTGTCGGCCTGGAGGTCTCAAAGCAACCGCCCTGGTCGATGGCGACATCTACCAGCACCGTTCCCGGTTCCATCATCTTCAGCATGTCCTTGGTGATCAGGCGAGGCGCCTTGTCGCCCGGTATCAGCACGGAGCCCACGATGATGTCCACGTCAGGGAGTTCCCTCTCAATATTGTGCCTGTTGGAATAAATGGGCATCACGTTGGCGGGCATCTCTGCTTTCAGTTTTCTCAGCAGGGGCAAGGAGATGTCGGTGATGATCACCTGCGCACCCATTCCCGCGGCCACACGGGCAGCAGCCTGTCCGACGACACCACCGCCCAAGACCAACACCTTGGCGGGTTTTACTCCCGGCACACCACAGATAAGTTTTCCCTTTCCGCCTTTTGTCTTCTGGAGATAATATGATCCATTGATGGTGGCCATGCGGCCTGCCACCTCACTCATCGGAATCAACAGGGGCAGTGAGCGGTCAGGCAGCTGCACCGTCTCGTATGCGATACAGACAGCACCACTTGCAATCATCGCATCGGTAAGAGGTTTGTCGCAGGCGAAGTGGAAATACGTAAAAATGACCTGACCAGGCTTCACCAACTTGTATTCTGGTTCGATGGGTTCCTTGACCTTGACAATCATCTCTGCCACCTCATAGGTATCCTCGATGGTGGGAAGGATTTTGGCACCCACCTTCTCGTATCTCTCATCAGGGAAACCGCTCCCCTCACCAGCAGTATGCTGCACAAAGACCTCATGGCCATGGGCAACCAACTCAGCCACACCGGCGGGCGTCATGCCCACCCTGTTCTCATTGTTCTTGATTTCTTTTGGAATACCGATTTTCATAACATTTCGAAATAAAGGTTGAACATGAAGACAGCGACACTCATGCCTACGCACAGGATACGCTGTCTATATATGTCGCAAATATAAACAAAAAAAATCGGAAAGTGAACAAATAAGGATAAAAAAATTTGGGCAACTATGGGGGCGCAAACCTTATGCTTTGCGAGCACGAGCGATCAAGATGGTGAAAATGATGGTCACTGCGATCGTCACACCAATGGTGGTGATCAGCAGGTTGCGTGGCCAGGGCGATTCAGGATAGCCCATCATCAGGATGGTGCTGATGAACAACAGACCTGTCACCAAGGCAATGATGCGCACCATGCGGCCTGCCAGGATGTATTGGCGGGGGGTCTTCAACTTCGTGGGAGGGTTGACGACGTAGGTGGGCATGTAGGCGCATGCCATGAGGCCTAGTGTCAGGATGGAGGAGAGACCTGCTATGAGGAGGATGACCATCCTGCTGCCTTCGCTGTTGGGGTTGCCCTCAAAGTCAAAGTGTGTGGGTATGGTCTCGGGAGCATGGCGATACATCCACACCGCCACCACCCATGTGGCGATGATGAGGAGGAGAGACACCGCCTCGAAGATGGTCGATTCAAGTGTACGCCCCATCCGGATATGCTCCACTTTGTCGCAGTCTGATTTGAAAAATCTGAAAAAACGTATCATTTGTCTTGTTCGCTTTCTTGATCATCTGTCTTCGCTGCCTGTTTCTTAGGCAGACGTCCTGCCTTGCGTAGGGCCTCGGTGATAATCCACTGCAACTGTCCGTTGGTGGAGCGGAATTCATCGGCGGCCCACGCTTCTATGGCATTC
>CADCQC010000212.1 GCA_902803455.1 uncultured Prevotellaceae bacterium | reverse complement strand
TTGCGTGCTTGATAAAGAAGTCGGCTACGCCGAGAAATTGATCAAAAATTATTTTCAAAATTATTCAAAATTCAGCCTTGGCTGCAGGGAAGAGAAGAAAGAGAAGAAAATAAAAAAGGAGGAAAAAGAAGATAATAGGATTATAAATTCCCAATTTTTATCTATATTTGCACACAGAACTTCAAGTGTTTCAGATTCTCAAGATGTTGCAGATTCATTCTGCTTCTCACTCTCAAATAATTGCAGGACTTATTCTATTTCTCATTCACAAAAACAACCGATATGAAAAAAACGATTTTTCTGTTTGCCTTTCTGCTGTGCTGTGTGATGGCAGGTGCACAGAGCATGAAAGTGGTGCTCGACAAAAAAGGTGATGTGCTGGGCCGCTACGTACGCACGAATGCCACAACCTATACCGTCAGCGTACAGGATGACTATGACGTGCCAAAAGCCGGCAACCGTGTCGTCACTTTCCGTGCCGTCAATGGTGAGGGGATAGTCTATCGTCATCCCGACCGCAAGGGCAACATCAATGTGCGCAAGGGACCTTCTATAAAAAGTGCCGTGGTGGCAAAGATTACGGATCCAGGCGATTATCTTCCCGACCCTTATGACTGTCTGGGTAAAGTGAATGGCTGGTATAAGATCAGAATTGACGGAAAGATTGGCTATGTGCGTGGAGATCTTCTCTGCTGGGATGCCATTTGCACTTTTTAGACTTTAACAGCGCGAATGGTCGTTTCCCAAAGGGAACTTCCAATGGTGGACTGTAAGCCACTTTAAAGCTTCAAGAGATGGGGAAAACTGGTGTTGATTCAGTTTTCCTCTTCTTTATAGATATCAAAGGTGGCGGGCAGGTGGGAGAGTGTGATCTCCTGCTGCCGCTCTTTTTCTGAACTCAGCCGCAGATACCATGAGCCAGGCAATTGATACCACGCGATGCTGTCGGGCATGGAGGTCGCGGCAGAGAGATGGAGCGTCGCTTCCATATTGGGGAAGCCGCCGCCAGACTGTTCATCAAATTCGTTGGCCGCAGGATCCTCTTCTTTGTCGTATCCCTCGATGTAGCACTTGTAACTGACATCGCTGGGATACATCGTGCCGTCAGGCAGTTCGGTATAAGTCACATGATAGGTTCTGTTCCACTTGTCGATGCGGTAACCCGACATGGCATGGGCAAAGGTGAGGAGGATGGCCGACATGCGTTCCCGCTTGTTGGTCTCGGTGCCTGAGATGCGGTATGCCGATCGGATGATGCAGCGTGCCGTGTCGATGACGATACGTCCGCGGTCATCATGACGGTTCTTTGACCGGAACACCAGTTCGAGTTCATTCTTGTTGGCGCTCTTGAATTCCCCGTTCTCACTGAACCGGTGGGAACGGATGAAACCGCCATCAAGTTCTTCCACAAAATCTTCATACAGCATACGGCGCAGGTTGGCCACATCTGTCAGTTGGGTGCTGTCGACGCTGACGATGTGCCCCTCAGTCTGGCTGAGACTGTAATGGTCGTGGTCAAGGCTCTTCATCTGCATCAGTCCTTTCGACTGGTAGGCATAATAGGAGTTACGGTCGATGCTTTGGGTCTGATAGTCATAACTGAGCACACGGGGCTTTGAGAAATACACCTTTTCTTTCGTCTTGACCACCTGCTTGAGTTTCTCCCTGATCCATTTGGGTTCGATGTTGCGCACCACCACCTCGGCGGTTTCCCGATAGCGCGGGGTGAGAAAGATGGTGTCGGGTAGGCTGGTCAGCACTTTGCGCTCATAGTTGAGGTGGGAGAAGGTGAGCCGTCTGAAGTTGAAATGGATGACCGCCTCACCCATGTCGTTGCTGATGGCGGAATGGAATACGCCGTTCTCCTTGGTATAGATGCTCGCTTGTGGGATGGGCTCATGGGTGTCCTTGTCGGCCACCACCACATGCCGTTGGGCATGGACGGAAAGCGCCATCAGCACTGCGAAGAGGAGAATCAGTGGTCTTATCATCCTTTCTGGCCTTGGGTTCATCGGATGATTTGTTGTATGAATATTAGATTCATATAAACCTTTCATAGGGCGGTAAAAATCAGTAAGTCATTATATTTGATTCTCAGAGAAATCGGCGGATGGCTTTGGACCAGAGGAGAGGGCAGAAGATGCAGATACGACAGTCCGGCGTATTCCCCATCCGATGGTTGCCACCGTGATACTCACAAAGGGCATGAGGAGGTTGAAAAAGCAATAGGGCAGATAGGTCAGCGTAGCCACGCCAAGCACGGTGCTTTGCGTGAGGCCGCAGGTGTTCCAGGGTACCAGCACTGAGGTCACCGTACCGCCATCCTCACAACTGCGGCTGAGCAGTCGTGGCTCATATCCCATTTTGGCATACAGATCCTTGAACATCGAACTGGTCAGGATGATCGACAAGAACTGGTCGGCTGACGTCACATTCAGGAAGATGGCACTGCCCACCGATGAGGCCACCAGACTGGCCGTGCCCTTCACCAGACGTTGGAAATAGCGCATGATGTCATGAAGTTGGCCTGTGGCCGTCAGGGCGCCCGCAAAAACCTGTGCACTGATGATCAGCCAGATGGTGGGCATCATACCTGCCATGCCTCGGGTGGCCACCAACTTGTCAAGGGCCTCCACACCGGTGGAGAGGGCCGTGGAGTCATAACAGGTGCGGAAAGCACCTTCGTAAAGCACCAGCATTCCCTGCGCACCACTCCCGCTGGCAATCTCCCTGATGCGGTCGGGCTGCACCACAACAGCCACGATGCCTGCCACCAAAGCGGCCAGGAAGAGCACCACCAGCGATGGCCATCGCCGCATGATCATGATGCCCATGGCCAGTGGGACCAAGAGCAGCCAAGGCGATATGACAAAGGTGTGGGAGAGACCGTTGACAAACAACTGCACATCACCGTCACCCGACACGTTCATCACCATACCTGTGATAAAAAAGATGATGAGTGTGATTACAAAGGTGGGCACCGTGGTCTGCATCATATACTTGATATGGGTGAACAGGGGCGTGCCAACGACACTCGAGGCAAGTACCGTGGTGTCGGAAAGTGGTGACAGTTTGTCGCCGAAATAGGCTCCGCTGATGATGGCACCTGCTGTCCACCCGTCGGAGAAGCCCAACGCCTTGCCGATTCCAAGCAGCGCCACGCCGACGGTGGCGATGGTGGTCCATGAAGAGCCTATCAGCAGACTTACCAAGGCGCAGATGAGACATGTGCTCACCAGAAACCATTGTGGGGAAAGAATCTGCAAGCCATAGTAAATCATCGTCGGTACGATGCCCGACACCATCCACGTGCCGCTGATGGCACCGATCAGCAGCAGGATGATGATCGAGGGTGTGCAACTGGCCACCTTCTTTGTCATCTCTTTGTCAAGATTGTCCCACGACAAGCGTTTGTAGCACCAGCCTACAAGGACGCTCACGCCCGACGCGATGATCAGTGACACTTGACTCGCTCCGTCGAGGGTGGCGTTTCCAAAAACAGAGATGCAGCACACCAACAGGGCAATGAGCACGATAAAGGGGATAAAGGCTACCATAACATTTTGAGTGTAAAGATATTGGGCGCAAAGATAAAGATTTTTTGTGAAATATGCATACCTTCCACATGTAAAGAAATGAAAAACGCAAATATATTAAAAATTAAAAATTAAAAATGAAAGATGAAAAATTAAAATGAAAAGATGGCAAAATGTGAAAATGAAAGACGTAAATAAATGAAAAATGAAAAATGAAAGATGAAAAATTAAAATGAAAAGATGGCAAAATGTGAAAATGACATTTT
>CADCQC010000211.1 GCA_902803455.1 uncultured Prevotellaceae bacterium | reverse complement strand
CGGCTCTTCCACATTGAGGGCGATGGCAGCCACGATGCCGGCACGTATGTCAACATACTCAAAGTTTTTCTGGTAGAACTCCTTGATAGTCTTGGCTATGTGCTCCTTGAAGGCGCTTTGGTGTGTGCCTCCCTGCGTGGTGTGCTGTCCGTTGACGAAGGAGTGGTACTCTTCGCCGTATTGGTTGGTGTGGGTGAAAGCGATCTCGATATCCTCCCCTTTCATGTGGATGATGGGATAGATGCCCTGACTGGTCATGGTGTCGTTGAGCAGGTCTTCCAGTCCGTTGCGGCTGAGGATGCGCCGGCCGTTATACATGATGGTCAGGCCGGTATTGAGGTAGGTATAGTTGCGGAGCATCGTCTCCACGATGTCGTCGTGGAAACGATAGTTCTTAAACATCGTGTTGTCGGGCTCAAACCAGATATAGGTGCCGTTCTCGTCGCTGGTGGGCTCGGTGGTGTCGCTTTGCAGCTTACCGAGAGCGAAGGTGGCTTTTCTCACCTGTCCGTCACGGTAGGAGCGCACCTCGAATCGTGTCCTGAGTGCATTGACGGCCTTCACGCCCTCTCCGTTGAGTCCCACGCTCTTCTTGAAGGCTTTGGAGTCATATTTTCCACCGGTGTTGAGCACGCTGACTGCATCGATGAGTTTGCCTTGCGGTATGCCGCGGCCATAGTCGCGCACCCTTACCCGCATATTGTCTTCGATATCGATCTCTATGCGTTTGCCCGCGTTCATCTTGAATTCATCGATGGAATTGTCGATGACTTCTTTGAGGAGCACATAAATGCCATCTTCAGGTAGTGAACCGTCACCCAGACGTCCGATATACATGCCGGGACGGGTGCGGATATGTTCGATACCGCTTAGGGTACGGATATTATCATCAGTATATTCTGTCTGTTCCAGGTTGGGATCAAATAATTCTTTATCTTCTTGCATCTAAAATAGTGTTGTGTGGATGGATGATCCTGTGATCAACTTATAATTTCTTCTTGTAGCATCTTCTTCGTTTGTGTAGCTCAGAATCGAGCACGCTCCATTGGCTCTGCACGTTGGCGTTGGTCTCCATCTCCACGTTGGTCTCTCCCCATTCAAAACCATAATTGATGTAGTGGGGGATGAGGTCGGAGAAGAGCAGTGCGTTGGCACCTTTCTTGCGGTACTCTGGCAGGATGCCCACCAGGTAGAGGTCCACGATCTTTGTCTTGTGCCATTTGATGGCTCTGAGCAGATGCCACCATCCGAAGGGCAGCAGCCGTCCTTTCCGGCACTTCTGCAGGGCCTTTGAGAGGGAAGGAAGTGTCAGTCCCACGCCCACCACCTTATGCGGCTCCTCGTTCCAGTCTTCTATCACGGTGAAGAGGTTGAGGTCAGCCATGGGCATATACATGTTGATATATTGCTGGATTTGCCGGTCGGTCAACTCAGAGTAGAGGTAGATATTTCTGAAACTTTCGTTGAGCACGTTGAACACCTTTTTTCCGTATCCCTCTTTAAACACCTCGTGGCGGGTGAGTTTCTTGACGTGCAGGTTGTAGCGTTTCTCGATCATGCTCGAGATTTTGGCATATCTTTCGGGCACTTCTTTCGGGATGAAGAGTTTATACTCCACATAGTCGTTGTCTTTCTCGAAACCGCCCAACTGCTCGATGTGCTGAGGGTAATAGGGGTAGTTGTAGATGGTGGCCAGGGTGCCGAGTTGGTCGAAACCATGGATGAGCATACCTTCCGGATCCATGTCGGTGAAGCCGAGAGGTCCGACGATCTCTTCCATCCCCTTTTTGCGGCCATAGTCTTCCACAGCCTGGAGCAGAGCCCGTGTCACGTTGATGTCGTCGATGAAGTCAATCCATCCGAACCTCACGCACCGGCGCTTCCATCTTTCATTGGCTTTGTTGTTGATGATGGCAGCCACTCTGCCCACGATCTTGCCGTCTTTGTAGGCAAGATAATATTCAGATTCACAAAATTCGAAGGCCGCGTTTTTGTCTTTGCTCAGTGTGGCCCAATCGTCACTGAAGAGCACGGGTGCGTCGTATTCATTGCCTTTGTAGAGGTCGTAATGGAATTCGATAAACCGCTTGAGATCCTTTGGTGTCTCAACTTTTTTGATGGTAATGGCAGACATATCGAAAAAAGAAAGTTATTAATATACAATCGACAAAAATACTTTTTTTTTTCGATATGACAAAATTTATGTCATTTTTTTAGATTTTTGAACAGACAAAAATCAAATGTTCATGTTTTCCTATGGTAGAGGCGATGAGATAGATGTCTCCTCCGTCGGCCAGCCGCAGGCGCTTGCGCAGTTCTGCCACCGTCATGGGGAAGTTGCGCACGGTGATATTGGCTTGTCGGATACCCTGAAGACAGTCGCTCAGTTGCCGTTTGTTGAGGGTGGTGGTGCGCAGGATGCGCCATTGCCTGCCAGGGAACCCGTCGAGCGGTTGCTGGGCCACGAACAGATGGCTGTTGTCCGACAGCGCCTTGATGGGGTAGCGTCGTGCCAAGGTGGCAAAACAACCGGCTTTCATGATGGTGGCATTGGGTTCGAGGAGACAGACCGCGGTCTTGGCCTCTTCCGCTTGCGCGACGACAGCGAGGAGCGGCGGTTGCTGCTCTGCCTGCAGGTCGGTGACGAAGATGTCGTCATCGTTGACGCAGGTGATGGTGACGGGTTGTGTGGCACCTTTTCGGAGCACCACGAGCAGTTCCTTGCACTCATTGCCCGTAGCCACGATATGCAGTTCCCTGACGCTATGCGGACAGGCGGTCTCAAGACTTCTGATGGTCTGGTGCCAATCCAGCATGGGCGACAGTTTGACCATCAGGTAATCCGTCTTGTCGAGCAGTTGCGGCAGGATGGGCAGGATATCAGGTGTGCAGTCGCTGATGGCATAGGTGCGGCTGCCATGAAGGTTGCGGCGTGCCGGGTCAATAAACAGCAGGGTGGCGTGTGGCAACAGGTGTAGTTGCTCGAGGGCATCGCCGCAGATCACCTCGGCATGGTCAAGCCCGAGTACGCTGAAATTATGTCTGGCGCATTGGCACAGCTGTTCTTGCCGTTCGATATAGATACGCCGTTGGAAGAGGGGAGCCATCATGAAGAAGTCGACCCCCAGTCCGCCGGTCAGGTCGGCGATCAGGGAGGTCGGCTGTGGATGGGGTGGGGTAGCGGCACCCTCCTCCTGTTGCTGGAGTAGCCGCCGGCAGATCTGCGCCTTGTAGCGTGCTGTCCTCTCCGAGGAACATTGCTCGAGGGCCAGGTGTGGCGGATAGAGCACTTGGTCGCACGCCGCCCATGTCGGCAGTTTCACCTGTGCCTTCTGCCATCCCGCGATCTGCTGGATGGCAAGGCTCATGTCAACATCCGGGTAGCGGTGGGTTTGCAGCGCCAATGCGCGCACGTCATCAAACCGGTGGAAGTTGATAAACTGCCGTGTGGCGTCGTCGTAGGTCATTTGATGAGTTTGTAATGTGCCTTGGCTTCCTTACGGGTACAGAGGTTGAAATGCCACCACTCGGTGCGCAAGGGCATGAACCCGCCTGCCGCCATCACCTCACGGAGCAGTTGTCGGTTGGCCTGCGCCTCTTTGGTCATCCGGTGGCTTTTCACCAGCTGGTCTTCTTTGTCGATGTGTGAGAGGTCGCCCATGAAATCGACGGTGGCCCCCATGGGGATGGTATCACCCCCCACCCGGCAGATGGAGATGTCGACCGCCATGCCGTAGTTGTGCATGCCGCCACCACGGTCAGGGTTGCTCACATAGAAATATTTGGGTGTGTCCTTCACCACATTCCACATCTTCCTTTGGATGCTGATAGGCCGTGTGGCGTCGAAGATGATCAGGCTGAGGTCGGGCCGTAGCTCATGGAGCCGGCGCTGTGCGATGGCCAGTGCTTTGGCGGCCTTGGGATGCAGATACCCTTCACGCAGGTCATCATAGAGCACCTGACCGGTGAAATTGTCAGGACGAGAATACATCAGACTGACCTCGATGGTAGGGTCGACAGACTTCACATTGACCATTCCCTGTTTCTCCATCGACCGTGCGGTGGCGCTGAGGCTGTCTTTGGGTTGGTTGCTCTCAGCGGTCTTGTCAGCCACTGCGGGGTTGGTCGTCACCGTGGTCTTGGCTGTCTCTTCGGGCAGGTCGGTGGTCTTGGTGTTGTTGGTATCTGACTTCTGGCTGGTGGTGCATGCCAGCAGAAGGATGATGGTCAGAAAAAATTTCATAATCAGAAAGATTGGTTTCATCGTCAAAAAACCCCTCCATGATGAGGAGGGGCATGATATGGTTTTCGGATGATGTTTAGAATTTCACGTTAGGAGCCTTTTGTGCGCCTTCTTCAGCAGCGAATTTCTCCATGGTGCGGAAACCGAAGATCCCGGCGAAGAGGGTATTGGGGAACGTACGGATCTGCTTGTTGTATTCAGTGACGGCTTTATTGAAATTGTCACGGGCGAAGTTGATGCGGTTTTCCGTACCCTCCAACTGTTTTTGAAGATCCATGAATTGCTCGTTGGCCTTCAGTTCCGGATAGTTTTCAGAGACGGCGATCAATTTGCCGAGGGCAGCACCCAGTTCTCCTTGAGCATCTTGGTAGGCTTTCAACTGCTCAGGTGTGCAGTTGCTGGGGTCGATGGTCACCTGTGTGGCTTTCGCACGAGCCTCGATGACTTCCTTGAAAGTGTTTTCCTCGTGTTGGGCATAGCCTTTCACGGTCTCCACCAAGTTGGGGATGAGGTCTGCTCTGCGCTGGTAGGCAGACTGCACTTGTGCTGCAGCGTTGGTCGCATCTTCTTGGATTCCCACCATGCCGTTGTAAGCACTGATGACCCATAAGACCAATACGCCAAGAACAATGAGGATAATAGTTGTTTTTTTCATGTTTTATGGATTTTAAAATGATGATATGCTAAGATGATATGGATATACGATGATGGAGGTTACCAACTGCCTCCGGCGCCACCGCCACCGAAACTTCCGCCTCCGAAGCTGCCACCGCCGAAGCCTCCTCCGCCACCGCCACCGAAGCTGCCGCCGATATAGCCGCCGCCGAAGCCTCCTCCGAAGCTACCGCCCGAGTAGTTGCCTCCACCTTTTCTCCAGGTATAGAGGATGATGACAATGATGACGATGAGGACGATGAGGTCTACCAGTGAGTCATCATCGTCGGCCACGATGGTCGTGGCCGGTGGCAGTTCACCACTCTTGAGGAGTGTGTAGACAGCCTTGCTGGTCTGCGCCACGGCCATGTCGGGATTGTTGGCCCGCATATTCGGCTTGATGAAGTTCATGGCGATGCGGTTGCAGGAGAGGTCGGTGAGATAGCTCTCCAATCCTCTTCCTGGCGCGATGAAGTATTGCCGGTCTTCCACGGCGATGACGATCACCAGTCCGGTGTGTGTGTCTTTATATCCGACACCGTATTTGTTGCCCACCCCATGCGCCATCCGGAAGGCGTCGCCGTTTTCCACATGTCTGACGATGATGAACACCGACTGCACGTCGAGTTCACGATGTAGCTTTCCGAGAAAATAATTGGCGGAGTCTCTGTATTCTGTCGAGAGGATGTGGTCGGGGTCGCAGACGAATTGCGTGGAGTCTTGCAGATAGACCATCTGGATGTTGTCGGCACTCCAGATAGGATATCCGTCATCAGCCTTGTCGATGTTGGCGGCCACCACAGAGAGGTGTCCGGTCATCAGGAGGATGATGAACAGCAGGATGCTGAAATATTTGTTATGAGGTGCAACCGTCATTTTATTGTCATAGAGCGTGCTGCCAGATAAGGTTGGCGGCACAAGATGATGCAAATTTATGAAATAATCTGTTGATAGCGATAGTTTTTGTTGAAAAAACGAAAAAAATCGTTCTCTTTGCCCCAAAAACCCTCAAGACTGCCGTGGCAGCATGGCGAGGGCTTTGTTTTCCGCGGCCTCCATGATTTCCCGTTCGCCCGGCCCCTTGTCGTTGATGCCGCAGAGGTGGAGGATGCCATGGATGATCACGCGGAGCAGTTCCTCGTCGCTGTCGGTACCCTGTGCGATGGCGTTGGTGGCCACCGTCTCGAGAGAGATGACGATGTCGCCATTGATGGTGTCCTCTTCGGAGTAGTCGAAGGTGATGATGTCGGTGTAATAGTCATGCCCTAAGTATTCACGGTTGACTTCCAATATTTTCTCGTCACCGACGAACAGGTATCCTATCTCTCCGGTTTTCTTGCCATAACTGGCAGCCACGGCCTTGATCCATGCAGTGATGTCTCGGCGCTTGATTTTGGGCATTTTCACGCCCTCTGTGTTGTAAGTGATCATGGTTTTTTGGGTAGATATTGGTCTGTGTCCATGCCGAAATGGAACAGTTCCCTGACCATACTCGAACTGATGCATGCCAGTTGAGGTCGGGCACAAAGGAGGATGGTCTCCAGGCCGCTGAGGAGCTGGTTGATATCGGCTTGTTCACGTTCATATTCATAGTCTTTGACGCTTCTGACCCCTTTGATGACAAATTGCGCACCCTCGCGCCGTGCGAAGTCGATGGTCAGGTCGCTGAAAGCCTTGACGGTGATCCGCGGCTCGTCGTCATATAACTGTTGTATGGTGCGCAGGCGTTCTTCGGCAGGCCGGTCATAGTGCTTGTGCTCATTGATGCCCACCCCGATGACCAGGTGGTCTACCAGGGCCAGCGCGCGTCTTACGATATCATCATGTCCGATGGTGAAGGGGTCGAAGCTTCCCACGAAGATAGCAGTGCGTGTCATAGGCAAAGGAAGGGATTATCCGAAGAGGTCGGGTTGGTATGGCGGTCGGTTGAAGGGGTTGCGGCCGAGATGCTTGTAAGCCAGTTCGGTGACCATGCGCCCCCGTGGTGTGCGCTTGATGAAGCCCTCCATGATGAGGAAGGGCTCGTAGACCTCCTCCACGGTGCCTGCATCCTCACCGATGGCGGTGGCGATGGTGGAGATACCCACTGGTCCGCCCCGGAATTTGTCGATGATGGTGAGCAGGATCTTGTTGTCGATCTCATCGAGGCCAAACTGGTCGATGTTGAGGGCAGTGAGTGCGATGCGTGCGATATTGATGTCGATACTTCCGTTGCCCTTCACTTGAGCGAAGTCGCGCACCCGTCTGAGCAATGCGTTGGCGATACGGGGTGTCCCGCGGCTGCGCCGGGCGATCTCCATGGCAGCCTCGTCGCTGATGGGCACGGAGAGGATCCCTGCCGACCGCCTGATGATCTTGGCGATGGTGTCAGGGTCGTAGTACTCCAAGTGCATGTTGATGCCGAATCGGGCGCGCAACGGTGCGGTGAGCAGTCCGCTGCGGGTGGTGGCGCCGACGAGGGTAAACGGGTTGAGGCCTATCTGTATGGAGCGTGCCGACGGTCCCTTGTCGATCATGATGTCGATGCGGTAGTCCTCCATGGCAGAGTAGAGGTATTCCTCGACCACAGGAGAGAGCCGGTGGATCTCATCGATGAACAAGACATCGTTGGGCTCCAGCGACGTGAGGATACCCGCCAGGTCACCGGGCTTGTCGAGCACCGGTCCGCTGGTGAGTTTAAACCCAACCCCCAATTCGTTGGCAATGATGTTGCTCAGCGTGGTCTTTCCCAGTCCGGGAGGGCCATGGAGCAGCGTATGGTCAAGAGGTTCTCCGCGGTATTTGGCCGCCTCGACAAACACCTGCAGGTTGGCGACGACGCTCTGCTGACCGCTGAAGTCTTGGAAGCGTAGTGGCCGGAGGGCATTCTCGAAGTCTTTCTCGGCGGGAGTCCCCTGTTGGTTGCGGATATCAAACTGGCTGTCGCTCATTTCATTTTTTTCCTATCATGCAAAGGTAGTCAAACCGCTTCAAATACGCAAATTTTTTGTGAACATTAAAAAATTCGCTCAAAAATTTGCTGTTTTGCTGCAAAATGTTTACTTTTGCACTTCCAAATAACAGCCATATTTTATGGATGTTTTTCAGGACTTGTAGCTCAGTTGGTTAGAGCAACAGACTCATAATCTGGAGGTCACAGGTTCAAGCCCTGTCTGGTCCACGTGAAAAATCAGCAACTTAGAAGAAATTCAGGTTGCTGATTTTTCGTTTTGCG
>CADCQC010000210.1 GCA_902803455.1 uncultured Prevotellaceae bacterium | reverse complement strand
TCCGCCTTTTTCCTGTGATTCCGTTGGGGCTCGAACCCAAGACCTACTGCTTAGAAGGCAGTTGCTCTATCCAGCTGAGCTACGGAACCATCCAAAGTGGGTGCAAAAGTAGTGTTTTTTTTGCAGCCGACCAAATATTTTGATGATTATTTGTATTTCTCTATCAAGGATGTGGCTTGATCATTACCAAGGCTCTGGGCTTTTTGAAGGGCTTCCAGGCCCGCTGCCTTGTTGCCTGTCTGCACAAGAGCGAGGCCTTTGATGAGATAACCGTCGCTATATTCCGGGTCAAGGGCGATACATTGTTCGGCAGTTTCTATGGCCTCTTTTTGCATGTTGAAGCGCAACAGAAGTGAGCCTTTTTCAGCAAAGTACAGCGGTTCACGTGGCTGCAATATGATGGCTCTGTTGATGTCGTTGAGGGCCTGTTGGAAGAGTCTGCCGTTCTTCTCACATTGTTCTCGTTGGTAGAAGAATTCGGCGGTCAGACGGCCGGCCATCAGCGTGTCATACTGGTTGTAGTCTGCCACGGCCTTGCGATATTCTCCGTTCTCCTCCAACTCATGGGCACGGGCTATGAGATAGGGCGCCGCCTCTACAGTCATTGGTTTTGGCAGCACCTGGATAGCACTGTCGATGAGTGCCAACACTTCCTCCTTCGGTGCCTTCAGCATCTTCTTACACTGAGACGCTTCATAGAACAGTTCGGAAGTGCGCAGGTCGGTTTTTGTCAGGTCGAGAAACATATCGTAGGCTTGCTGATATTCCTCTTTGGTATAGAGTATTTGAGCCTGCAAGTGACGATAGAGGGGTAGGGGATTGATGTCGTAGGCGATTTTGGCCTCTTCCAATGCCTTGTCGAGACTCCAGGGTTCGTAGGTCACCTTTGGTTTGTAGACCTCCTTACGGTAGATCAGTTGGGCGTAACTGAAATGGGCATCATCTTTCTGGTCGGCCTTCTTGATGGCAGTCTCCATATCTTTTGCGGCAGCATCGAAGTCATTAGCCGCAACTTCCTGTTGCGCACGTGAGTAATAACCTTCAGGCATGTCGGGGAATTTTTGGATAAACTGTTGGATGGTCTTCTCATATTTTCCCGGAAGGAATGTCTGACTGGCGAGCACCAGTGCTACCTGTGCTTGTTTGGGATCATCGGGTAGTGCGGTGGGGATGTTGGTGCGTCGCAGCACGGGATCACTGACACTCAAGCCATTGGTCTGCATGTCAGCGATATAGAGCGCATCGGTGGCATGGTTGTCTGTGGTATGCTGAGAGTGCTGCAGAAAACCAATCACCTCTCCGTTGGCATTCACCAGCGGACAACTCTGCATGTTGTCGGGCGTGATGGATTTGATGACATAATACGAGTATTTATCCATGAAGGTCTCCACCTTGTCAATCTGTAAAGGTGTGATTTCTGCTTTCTTCGTCGAATATCCCACGAGGTAGGCGGTCTGTCCTTGTGGCAGTCCGCTGGTGGCTGGCGCAAGACCGGTCGTCTTGCCGTCGACACGGAATTTGGCCACATCATAGATCTCGTTGGCACCGATGATGTTCACCACTTCCATCCGTTTTCCATTGGCGTCGATGACCGCTGCACTGACGGCACCATCAAACGACGACCAGTCGCTGATGGCGGTGCCGTTGTTGTCGATGAATACCCCGTGACTCGATGCGAGCAAGCTGCCGTCAGCCTTGAAGGTGGTGAGGGTGAAGACTGCTTTGTAGGCATTTTTCACTGGGGTGGGTTGCGCTGTTGTATGAAGGGCTGTCATCATGACGAGACAGCAAAGAATGATCAGTTTTCTCATGTCTGATGGGATTATGGGATTAGTTATCTTGCCGCAGCAGTTGCTCGGCGTTCTTGATGGCGGCCTCAGAGATCTCACTGCCGCTGAGCATCTGTGCGATCTCGCTCACGCGCTCTTGGGCGTTCAGCCGCCGCATGTGGCTGGTCGTACCGTCGGTCTGTTCCTCCTTATATACTTTATAGTGGGATGCTCCTCGTGCGGCGATCTGGGGCAGGTGGGTGATGCTGATCACCTGTCGGTCGTTGTCACCCATCTCTTGCATGATGCGTGCCATCATCTCTGCCACCTTACCGCTCACACCGGTATCGATCTCGTCGAAGATGATGGTAGGCAGGTTCACCGCACCGCTGATCATGGCTTTCAGCGACAGCATCACGCGGGCGATCTCACCACCAGAAGCCACCTGTGCTACCGGTTGGAGAGGAGTGCTGGTGTTGGCCGTAAACAGGAACGACACCTTGTCGTGGCCGTCAGCCGCCAGGGGTTTCTCTGTCAGAGACACCTCGAAGCGCACTTTGGGGATGCCGAGGGGCACGAGGCGCTGTCGCATCTCTTCCTCTACCTCACGGGCGGCGGCCAACCGCAGGGTCGTCAGGCGTGTGGCCTGTTGTTCACACTTGGCTTGTAGGACATTCTTCTTCTCCTCCAGTTCATGCAATAGTTCATCGCTGCCATCAATATGGCTCAGTTGCTGTTGAAGGTCATCACGCAGGGCGATGAGTTCCGACACACTGCCCACATGGTGCTTCTGCTGCAGATGATAGAGGGTGTCGAGACGGTTGCTTACCTCTTCCATCCGGGCGGGATTGAAATCGATGTGCTCGGCATGTCGGGAAATCTCGTCAGCGATGTCCTTCACCTCGATGTAACTGCTTTCCAGACGGGAGGCCACCTCGGTGATGTCGGGAAAGACATTGCTCACGGAATCAATGCAGTGGATGGCGTTCTTGAGACGTTCCACAACGCCACCATCACCATAAAACAGGTTGTCGGCTTCGAAAAGGGCGCTCTTGATCTCCTCCGCATGTGAGAGGATGCTGTAGGCTTGTTCCAGTTCCTCCTGTTCTCCTTCCACCAGACGGGCTTCGTCGAGTTCATGATGCTGGAAACGCAGGTAGTCTTCGGTCTCGCTGCTCTTGCGGATTGTCTCACGCAATTCCTCCAGTTCTTTGTTGGCTTGGCGCAGTGCCTGATAGGTGGCCGCATAGTCAGCGGTATCCTTGGCATCGCCGGCGATGATGTCGACCACATGGAGTTGGAAGTCATCGCGCTGGAGCAGCAGGTTTTGGTGTTGGCTGTGGATATCCACAAGTTGGCTGCCCAGTTCACGTATGGTGGTGAGGGCTACGGGTGTGTCGTTGATGAATGCACGGCTCTTGCCGCTGCTGGTCACCTCACGGCGGAGGA
Organism: uncultured Prevotellaceae bacterium; assembly: GCA_902803455.1. GTDB lineage: Bacteria > Bacteroidota > Bacteroidia > Bacteroidales > Bacteroidaceae > Prevotella. The sequence goes on along the minus strand of CADCQC010000210.1, from coordinate 4,812 downwards.
TGCAGTCGCCGTCGTCATAGTCAAGGTCTTTCTCTTCGAAGAAAGCCTGCATGTCGTAGCGTCGTAGGTCAAATTGTGCCTCTACCACGCAGCGCTCCCGGCCGGCCTTGATGGTCTTGCTGTCGGCACGTTGTCCCAACAGTAGTCCGAGGGCACCGAGGATGATGCTCTTGCCGGCACCTGTCTCACCGGTGATCACGGAGAATCCGCCATCGAAAGTGATGTCAAGTTCGTCGATGAGGGTGAAATTCTTGATGAATAGTCGTTGAAGCATCTGATGCTATTGTTTGATTTTTTCCCAGGAAGTGTTTTGTGAGGCGTTGATGCTGAAGAGGATGTCATACACCTTCTCCTTCTCATTGGGTGTGCCCTTCCCTTTGTAGATGTTGGCCAGTTCGTCTTTCTTGTAATCCGTCCATATCTGGGGAAGCATGCTCAGAGGTTTGTTCTCTTTGCATTTCTTGAGGCATTCCTCCAGCGCCGTGGTCACGTTGGTACGTCCGCGCTCCACATTGCTGGCCATCTCATCGAGTCCCTTGCGGTAGTAGTCATATTGTAACTGCCGGAAGGGCTGCATGCCACCGTCAAGGTAGTCGTTGATGATGGCAAAGCGGTTGCGGTCGTTGTCAAAGGCTTTCCATCCCGGGAAATTGAGGTTTTGTGCGTTGTTCACCAGATTCATGCAGCGTTGCAGTACATCCTCGCCACCCATGGGGGCAAAACTGTCGAGATCGATGCCGATGATGAGGAAGGCGTAGTAGGCGAACAGTGCCACTAGTTGATTGTCGATGTTATCTTCGTTGAACTCCAACTGGTCAAACTGTGCGAATTCAAAGTTGAAGTCGTTATCTTTGTTGTTGTATAGCGTCGTGGTGTAGGCAGAGTTGTATACAGGGCGGTTGGCTTGGATCAGGGCCGTACAGGTGAACAGGTTTGACCCGGCGTCGTATTTCGTCACCGTGATGTTGAAGCTGCACACGATGCGTTCATTGCGCTGAAACTGCAGGTTGGTCCATTGCTTGTCGTTGAGCCATTGGGTGAGGGTTTCCTTCAGGTTGTCAAACACGCTGGCGTCGGTGCCTTGGATCTGGTTGTGGTTGATGTTGACCTTCACTTCCAGTTCTTGTGACATCACGCACAAGGTGAAACACATCATCCATATCAATGTCAAGAGCTTTCTCATTCTTCCGTCATGAAATTATTTGGGCAAAAGTAAGAAAAATCGCGCCAATATTTCCATATTTCAGAATAATTAACGTGAAGGGACTGTTTTGAGATCATTCAGCCAAGATACTTTTGTCGGATTCTTCAGTATAGACTTTGTTGGATTCTTCAGCATTGATTCTAACAGGTTATACACCATCGGATTTGAAAATTGAGGAAAAAACGAACAATAAAAAGGACTTTTGAGAATAATAAGTAAAAGTATTGTCTGCTATGAATAAAGAAAAATCAAAATAATATCAATGTTTGTCAAAATAATATTATGATATTTGATAAAATACTCGTAATTTTGCACCAAACTGACAACTATCATTTTTTTACATCTATTATTATTTAATCAAAGCTTATGAAGAAAATTTTTACGTTGATTGCTGTTGCCGTCATGGCATTGGGTGCCCAGGCACAGGAGAAAGTTCTCTTCGCCAGTGACGGTGCCTATGGAAATGGTGCTACGCTCACATCCGAAAACACCACTTTGGTGCTCGGTAACGACCGTACAACAAAGAATTACGATCTGAAACTGACCAGTGCTAAAGCCTATTGTGCAGGTCTTTTTGGACAGCAGGTGATGGTCGAAAACGAGGATGGCGTGCAGGAAGAAAAGACCCGCGTCGTCTACTTAGTAGGTAACCAGAACCCCAAGGATGGCGAACTGGATGGCGACAAGAGTGCAGGTTCCGGTTATAAACCTGAATCAGCCAACTTGCCTCAGTCCGGTACCTATTATATGATCACTCCCAACAAGAATGGTCATATCTGTGCCTACATCATCCTCAACGGTTCCAAGAACTTTTACATCGTGAAGGCTTCTGATGGCAGTTGCTTATCTCTCAACGAGTTTGTCATTCAAGCAGATGGAGACGAGCCGGTACCAGTTAATGTCAATGAAGACTTTACTGTAGATGAGAAAACTACGGGAACCGTGGATTTTGACGTGGTGGCTGGTGAGACATATTATGTGTTCTGCACAGGTTCGAAACTGAGCTTCGGCGGTTATGTGTTCACTCCGTCAGGTGATGGTCCTCAGCCAGGTCCTAATGGTTTGGTGATCGACCCCGCACTGCCTGTCACATTCAATTCATGGGATGCTAATTTCCTGATCATGAAGACCGATGTCAAGGCTGGCGACAAGTTTGTCTTCACTTGCGAGGCCGTGGATGTTGAAGGTTGGGAGTGGGGACCACAAGTCCTCCCGAAGAGCAATGCCGACTGGAGTGACCTTGGTCCGGCTCTGGTTCCCAATGCTCAAGGCAAGGCTACCTTTGAGATTACCGAGGATTATGCTGCTGTCATCAATGGCAACGGTGGTCTCCGTGTCCAGGGTATGGGCGTGAAGGTGACTGATGTGGAGTATGTTGAGGGTTCTGCTCCCGGTCCAGAAGGCGACCATGTGAGCATCATCGACAAATTCAACGGTACATGGAATCCTAGTGAGACACAGACCCATAACGAGGATGGCTCTATCACCTTCAATGCTGTGTCATGGGGTGGCTTGAGCGCATGGTTGGCAGAGAATGATACGCCGGTTGACTGGTCAGCTTACTCCAAGATCGTCTTTGAATTTGCTGAGCCTACAACTGTCACCACACAGATTCTTGTGATGACCGCTTCTGATAATAATGTCAGTGCAAGTGGTAATGCAGGTATTACCAAACTTGAGTGCTCTTTCGAAGGCAAAGATGTCACACAAGTCAACCAGGTGGCTTTGCAGTGCGCTGAGCCGACAACCTTGGTGATCAAAGCTATTTATCTCGTCAAGGCCGGTAGTGTTGAGCCACAACCTGAGGAGGGATGGCTGGAACTGGTGCACAATGGCAATGTGGAAGGTGACGATGGCGTGAGCCTCGTGACAAAGAATGGTGCCGATGGTGGCGTCTTCACATTCAATCCGCAGGCTGGTGTTGGTGTCGACGGTTCAAGAGCTGCTGTTGTCGTGTCTTCTGTCGGTGCAGCTAATGACTGGGATTCACAGTTCTTCATCTATGCTCCCGACTATGTCTTCAAGTTGGGTGACAAGTACAAGGTGTCCTTCATGGCAAAGGCTTCTGAGCCAGTAGAACTGCCTGGACCACAGGCTCACACCACTCCTGGAAACTATATCGGATGGTATATTGACGGTTCTTCAGCAGTGAATCTCACCACAGAGTGGCAGGAGGTATCCTTCCAGGGTACTGTCACTGATGCCCAGGAAGCTAATGGTGGTCTTATGGCTGGTATGTCAACACTTGCTTACAACCTCAATATCGATAAGGCTAATTCCTTTACTTTCTACTTCGACAACATCTCTTGGAAGGTGGCTGTTGATGCAGATGGCATCCAGGATATGAAGATCGCCACACCTGTACAAAATGGTGCTATCTACAACCTCGCTGGTGTGCGTGTCAACAAAGATTACAAGGGTATTGTGATTCAGAACGGTCGCAAGTTCGTTCAGAAATAATCCTTGACCAGATCAATCAAGAGAGGGTGGTTTCGTCCACCCTCTTTTCTTACTGATTTGAAATCGGTAAGTCATCATCGCTAATAACTAACCTAAAATACTTTTCTTATGGATCAAAGCAAGTCTTTTGTCCAGCATGGCCTTATTATTTTATATAAGGTGATGCTGCTGATATTGACATTGCTCCCTTTGCAGGCTGTCGCACAGTCGGTCATCACTGGTACAGTGACAGATGAGACCAATGAGCCCATCATCGGAGCAACCGTCAAAATCAAAGGCACAAGTACGGGTGTCGTCACCGATATCGACGGCAAATATTCTATTAATGCCGCTGTAGGGCAGACCCTGGAGTACTCCTATATCGGCTATACCACACACACCGTCAAGATCGGAAAGAATAGCCGCATCGATGTGCATCTCTCTGAAGACACACAGACACTCGAGCAGGTGGTCGTCGTCGGATATGGTACGATGAAGCGGAGTGATCTTACCGGATCGGTGGCCTCCATCAGTGAGGAACAGATCAAACAAGGTGTCAACACCTCGGTAGAACAGGCCATGCAAGGTCGTATCGCCGGTGTGATGGTGACGCAAAACTCCGGTACCCCGGGTGGCGGTATCTCCGTCCAGATCCGTGGTATCAACTCCTTCAACGGTAATGAGCCCCTCTATGTCGTCGACGGCATCCCCATGTCGGGACAGACCTCCGACAATACCTCCGTGCTCAGCAGCATCAACCCCTCTGACATCACCTCTGTCGAGGTGCTCAAAGATGCGTCGGCCACGGCCATTTATGGATCACGTGCCTCCAATGGTGTGGTGCTCATCACCACCAAGAGAGGACAGGAAGGTAAACCGCAGCTCACCTATGAAGGATATATGGGATGGCAGCAACTGAACAAGAAACTCGAGGTGATGAACCTCAAGGAGTTTGCCAAATTCTATAATGTGCGTGCAGAGATCTATGGCTACGGCAAGCGCGAGGAACTGCTCGACGAGAGCCTGCTCACCGACGGTACTGACTGGCAGGACGAACTGTTCAGCACGGCGTTCATGCACAACCATCAGGTGAATATCAATGGCGGTACGAAAGATATGCACTATTCGATCTCCGGCGGATACCTCGACCAGGACGGTATCGGTGTGGG
>CADCQC010000209.1 GCA_902803455.1 uncultured Prevotellaceae bacterium | reverse complement strand
AGGGCAGTATGTGCCCTTCCCCTTCAAGGATGGAACACCTTCCGGTGATGGCACGGTAAGATATTTCTTTAATGCCTATAACACTGGCGACGTGTCATCGCTCCAGCACCTCATTCTGCCGTCGTGCATCACGGGTTTTGTGGGCAATGAGGTCTTTGTCAAGATGGAGAAACTCAAGGCGCTCACCCTCTTCTCCGCCACACCGCCTAAAGTTGATGACAATACTCTCGACCCACTGCCTCTCTCCTTGACACTTTATGTGCCGGCAGCATCAATAGGCCTTTATAAAGAGCATCCATACTGGAGCCGCTTCTTCGACATCCGTCCCATCGATGAGAGTCAGGTCGCCGACCTCACCGTCTATCTGCCTTCCGACCATGGCGATGGCCGCTATGCCGACATGTCAATTATCCTGCGGAATGCCGACTCGGGCGAAACACAGCGATATGTGGTAGACGACCGCAGCGACTATACCTTCCGCAATCTGCCGCGTGGTGCACAGTATAGCATCGACTTGGTGACACCGCAGGATGTCGTCATCGCCACCGCAGACAGTGTATTCACCTTCCAGCGCTATGTGGCGACGGGCTTCGATCAGGTGACCCCGCTTCACAACCTCACCCTCTTCGTGAGGGCTGATGGGCGCGACGTGACCCAGCAGTGTGGCATTACCTGGACCACTTCCGATGGTGCACAACTCGGCTCCGGCTACATGGTCAAATGGCTGCCCGCAGGCACCACCGTGGCATACGACTTGACGCTCCCGTCGTCGCTGTCGTCCACCTTCCTGAAGCCTCCTTACAGTTCGCTGACCGTGGGTGCCGTCTCCGATCAGGTGATTGTCAACCTGCAGCATCCGACCTTGACTGTGGTCGATGGTCAGGTAACCGATGGCAGTGGGCGGCGCATCAGTGGAGCATTGGTGACTTTCACCCTGCCCATCAACGATGATGTATGTCGCACCTATACCACAGTGACCGACGGCAGCGGCAACTTCAGTCTGGAAGCCGTGCAGGGTGCCGGTGTGCTCAATGTGAGCAATCCCCACTACATCACCTGGCGTGACAACGTGACGCTGCCACTGGCCAATCCACAGGCCACTCATATCGTGCTCAACGAGATAACAGGTCCGGTGGTACGCTATGAGATGCCTTTCACCGAGAGTGTGATGGAGGGCGAGCAAGCCCAGGTCATAGCTGCCTATCCCGACATAGACAATGTGGGTGTGGAGGTGTATAACCTCACCACCGGTCAGGCACTCGACAACGTCTCCGTACAGTATCCGCAGATCGTGCTCATCGAAGGTGCCAAGGCCGGCGATCATCTGCGCCTGATGGCCACCAGCCGCAAGGATGCCTTCAAACCAGTGGAGACTACTGCCGTGCTTGACGGTGAGGGCAAAGGCAGTGCCACCCTGGCACTGACAGCCTTGGGAGGTCTCTACCTGAAGATGGAGAATACCGATAACGTGGGGGTGACCACCTATATCTATGGTGCCAATGACGAACTCTATGCCACCTACGCCATGAGCAATGCCGATATCACCGTCGACGATATGCCCGACGGCGAATACACCATCGTCATGATGACCACTACCGATCTGTTTGGGCGCATGAGCCGACTGCCGCAATTTGCCGAATTAGGACTGGTCGAGGGCACCGACTACGTGAAACAAAAGGCAACCGTGAAGAGCGGCATCATCAAACCCGTCACTTTTGCCACTGTGCCTGTCCTCGACGAGACAAGATTCTACTACATCGACACTGAAAACACGGTCTTCTATTCCAACAAGAGTGAGGTGGGATTGGGCACCAACTTCTCACTGCGTGCCAATATCTCGCTAAAACCTGAATATGAAGGTCGGGTGACAGCCGCACAACTTGTGGCCGATCTGCCCTCCGGCACTGCCATCGTGCCGGGCTCGGCCATGATCGGGACACGCGTGGTGCAGTTCACACAGCAAGGCAACCGTATTACTATCCCCATCCTTGTCAATGAGTTGGGGGAGACCACACGCTTCGCTGTACAGGCACTCAGCGATGGTGATCTGCAAGCCACGGCATGGATGATGCTCACCATCGACGGTCAACAGGTGCGACAGCCTCTTGGCACTGCTTACTTGCATGTCAGTGGTGTGGCTATCAGCGTGCCTGAGGAGATAGCAGACTTGCGCGTACCTATCAGTGGCTATGCGCCGGCACTAAGCCAAATTACCGTGATGGCCGACAATATCGAGATCGGACACACCATGGCCAACAGCGATGGGTTCTGGAACGTTGATTGCCAATTGCCTGATAACACACCTGCTTTGGCGCGGTTCTCCGTGAAAGCGCTTATGAAAACACCTGCGGGAACTACAGCCTTCACCCAGGCCCGTGAACTGTCGTATGACCCAGATGCCATCTATGCCCAACACGTTTATATGTATTGTAGCGACCCTGTAGTCATAGACGGAAAATACGTTGATTTCGACTTCACCACATCAGTGAGGAAACAAGAGACCCTCACGCTGCGTCTGCACATGTATTCCATTTACAACTGGACATTCTACACCAAACTTAATACCAACGACACCACAAGGATTGAGAGTGTCAATCTCATTGTGAAATTGGAGAATGGACAGATCGTACTGCTGCCTTCCACATACGACGGCAGCCGAGAGATGTGGTACGCACAGTCAGCCGATATTAATGCAGCAGAAGAGGCTATAGGTATTCTTTCGCATCTCGGATCTACACCTGTGGCTGTGGCTGTGGATGTGAATGTGAAAAACATAAAGTACAAGGTGGACAGTGATCTTTTAAGAATGGTGAGCAACACTCTGTCCACCATGCAGGGCACACTCCGGGAAACCTTTAACTTGATTGAAAACTATTTTGACCAATTTGACACGGAAACTGATCCAGAGCGGCTCAATCAGCTGTTTGCGGACTTCAATGAAAAGTTCGGCATCGATCCGAATATGGAATTGCTGCCCGAATGGCAGAACCTCAGTTGGGAGGATTACCTTATCAAGGTGAAAGATCTGGCCGATAGTTTCTCATTCGACGAGGAAGGTTTCCTCGGTGCCGATATGTATAGCATGAAGCTGGATGGTATCACCATCGGACATACCACGGGGCTGACAGCCGCGGCTCTGGTGGAAGAGGGTTACGATGAGGTGGCTACCACCGACGGCAAGAACATCTACCTTTATTGCGATGACGCGAAAATGATTTACGTCGATTTCGCCAACGACATGAAGGTCACCTACGACTTGAACAGTGAGCAGGTCATGGCCCACCTGAAACGCATCAGCGGACTGAACAGAGGCGACATGATGAGCAATCTGTCGCAGATGACCGGCAACTTCGATAAAGTCAAATGGGTCATGGATTTGATACAAAGCTCCTGTAATTTCGTGATTCAGGGCTTGAAGCTCAAGGAGAACATCCAAATGTGCGACAATGCCATCCAAATCTATGAGAAAGCCAAGAGAGCCGGAAGGATGGTGGAAGAGGCGAGTAAGAACCTTGAACGTGTGACTAAGGAAAAATCGTTCTGGGAAGGCATTGATAACTGGCTCACGTCATTGAAAAATGAGGGTCCCAACGTGAGTACCGCTTTTGCTGCCTTCACCAAAGGCGAGGGCTTTATTGCCAGCGCCGCTAAAGCAGCCATGGCCACCATGAAAGTCGTAGAGAAAGTGATGTCGTGGGCAGCCCTTATCGCCGATGTGACCGACGGCATCAGCAAAGTCAAAGGATTGCTCGATCTGTACAATTCTGTGCCCAATCCCTGTAAGGACGACTTCGCCAATGCCACCAGAATACGTAATGATATCTTGGGATATGGTGGATGGACCTCCGGACTCTATCTCGCTGTCATCATCAGCGACGTGGTTTCCATGACACAAGTGAACACAGGACTGACTTCTGCTGCAGCCCCGCCTCCCGGAGCCTCGCTCGTTGTGTCGGCAGTGGGATGCGCCCTCCTCATCACCAAGACCCTCCTGATGGAGACCTATGGCAAGGACTATAAATCACGTATCACGAATTGGGAAAATGAGATCTTTACCTTGGAATGTGATAGGAAAAAGCCCGACTTCGACCCTAATCATCCCTATTGGAAGAGACGTATCGAGGTATTGCAGAAATACAATCATAGTGTGAATGTGCTCCACGACCCGTCAGGCTTTGTCTATGAGGCCGTGACCGACAACCGGGTGCCGGGTGCCACCGCCACCGTCTATTACGAAGGCGATGTGGAAGACATCTATGGCGACACCCACAAGGGAGCTATCCAATGGGATGCCGAGAACTATGGACAGGTGAATCCACAGATTACCAATGCCGAGGGACGCTACAACTGGGATGTGCCTCAGGGATTGTGGCAGGTGAAGATAGAGAAGAATGGCTATGATACAGCCTTTAGCGAGT
>CADCQC010000208.1 GCA_902803455.1 uncultured Prevotellaceae bacterium | reverse complement strand
GTATTGGTGGTCTTGAAATGGTCGGCTTCCCAAATTCTGCGCTTCACCGGCTCTGGTTTTGATGGAAGCGCACCGATGTATTTGAGCAGAAGAGGTCGGAGGGTGTCGGCATCCACTTCACCTTGAACGACAAACACCGAGCCATTGAAGTTGGAATAATAATCCTTCACCACTTCTCTGAAACGCTCTACCGTGTAAGTGTCGGCTTCCTCCAACGAAGGAGGCATGAGGCGCTTAACAGATGCTGCAGGTAGGTTTTGCAATTTGAGTTGAGCCTGCATGATGGGATTTTGGACTGCCAAAATGGTGGTTTTGATGCTGTTGATTTGTTCTGCTGCTTCAACGGAATCCACTTCTGTCGTTGTCAACGAGGCATAGATCATTTTCAACTGTTGTTCTATATTCTTCCATTGCTCCACGCTGTCAGTAACATGGAAAGATAAAGGAACATCGATGACATCGTCAAAAGGTTGAGCCTGAACCCATGTACTGCCGCCTATGTATTCAAAGTGTCTTCTGCATGATGAAAGCATGGCATGAAACGCAATTTCGTCATCACTAAGCGCAGAGTATCCCATCGGGCGGTCAAATATCATGTTGATGGAGTTGCGGTCGGTTTTCTTTTTCCACAGCAATACTTTGACGCCATTTGACAAAAGCAACTCGCTGATGCTGTCATTGCGCACGGTCGTTTTCACGACAGAGCCTGGGGTTGGATTGATGTCAAGATCCTTGATGTGTAGTTGCTCCAGTTTTTTGCCTCCTTCCACTTCGACATCGGCGAGTTCCTCATCTTTCATAGCCCTTACCCGGTGGATGATTTCCATAACATCTTCCTCTTTAGGCAAGGTTGCATCTTTGGGAAACATGGTGGTAACCAGCATGTTGCGGCCATCGGTGATGTCCCTGAATTTATTGCAGAGTTGTTCCTGGGTAATGGTGTTGACAATATGACTTTTTGAAGCACTTTCGCTACTATAGTCATTGATAGCGTTTCCATTGAAAAAACTATTGACCAACCGGTCTGTCCAGTCATTGCTCCTTTGGGATACGAATTTGCTGAATACCGTGTCAGGAAACAGGATAGCAGAGAAGTCCTCGTTGTAGGATGGACTGACTTGGTCATGTGGATTTTTGAAATCTGTAAAGCCCTTGCGGCGGATAATTTCTATTTTTTTCAGCAACGTTTCCAGAGTCGAGGACCATTTGTCTGGTGAGGAACTCATCTCATAAACAATGAACTTGGCATCCTTGATGTCTGCAGGATTGAGGTTGTATGCCGCGGGCTTCAAAATATCATTGCTCTTGGGGGCTGAGAGTTGAACATCCATCAACGCCCTTATTTTGTCAAGAGTCTGTTCCGACCTCAGGTCTCCCACTTGATTCTTCAACACATTCTCTTCTTTTGGCACTCTGATAATCACCGAACATGCATGAAATGGTAGTTGTGGCTCTTGATACACATGAACCTGAGGTGTCTCAAAGTCGGGTATGGCAGGTGGCTCGGGAACGACATGCTTGCCACGATTCATCTTGCCAAACATTTTCTTTATCTTCACCACCATCTCGTCGGCATCGAAGTCGCCGGTCACAACTACAGCTTCATTTTGTGGCTGATACCAATATTTGTAAAAGTCGCGAACGAGTTTGGGAGGACAATTCTTCACAATCTCCAGGTCGCCAATCGGCAATCGCTTCGTATAGAGAGAGTTGTTGAATAAATCGTTGATGAACTGCTGTGCAATCGATACCGTGTTTTTGCTTCTCCACTCCTCTACAATGACGTTGCGCTCGCTTTCCACGTCTTGGTCGTTGATGGTGGCGTCACCAGCCCAGTCGCGCAAGAGGAGCAAGCAGGAATCCATCTGCAGTTCATCGCCGGTGGGTATGGAGTTGAGGAAATACCTCACTGTTGTGTAACCAGTAAAGGCATTGCTGTCGTGTCCGAAGGGTATGCCGTTGCGCTGCATGAAGCCTATCACCTCATGTCCAGGAAAATGTTTAGTCCCTTTAAACAACATATGTTCGACAAAGTGAGCCAAGCCACGTTCGTTTTCTTTTTCTACGACCGAACCACCTTTTACCAACAACGTGAAGTTAGCTTTTTTATTAGGGTCTGTGCATCGGCGCACATAATATGTCAGCCCATTCTTCAGCACCCCCGTCCTCACCGACGTGTCGGTAGGAATCACTTGCTGGTCCATCAGAAGAGAATGAAGGAGAAGCAACGAATCTCTCTTTTTCTCTGCTTCAGCTTCAAGAACCGAATCCCTTGCCAAATCTTCTTTTGAAGGTACAGAATCATTATGAAGCTTAAGGTTGATATTGGCATCCTCTTTAGCTTGTTGTGCAAAGAGGGGCATCCATGTCATAGTTAAAAAAACGAGCAGAAGAGAGAAAATGTATATCTTATTCATATACAAATACTTTATGCGTAAAAATCGAAAAACTTATAACTATTTCAGTCGTTTGTTCGTGACAATGCAAAATGGAAAGGCTTATCGAAATGACGATGAGAATAATAAGTGACAGAAGGATGCGTCAGATCCATCACCATTGTCCATGCCGTACCAAGGAAGCCCTCTCTCTGAGGCTGCGATACAGCTTTGATGGCCTCCGTCATCTGTTTCTTGTCCATCACGCCCCCCGTCTGGTTGTACCGCTGACAGAGTCGGTCGTAACGGTCATCACCTTCCAACAGTCCGACATTCAATTTCTCCTCGCATAGATAGTGGTTGGTCACAGCAGGAGTTTCTGTCACCACCATCTTGTTGTCGACATATTCCACCACCACCCTTCTGCCCGAAGCGTCGGCCATGGCATAATGATGAGCCATACCGACATCAGAGTGCATGTCGATACCCTTTAGCAGCTCCAGCGCCTCACCTACATTGGCAGCATTGTTCAACATATAGCGTACAGCAGCCGTAGTAGTAAGGTCAGGTTTATTGCTTTTCTGATGCGTCTCTATCGAGTCGCCAGCAATCAAGTCAGCGATAGCCAGTCCCTTCTCATTGATGCCATCGAGGGCGACAAACAAGCCAACCAGGGCTAAATACTGGTTTTTGAATCCCTCAGGTTTATAATCTTTTCCGAATTCGTACAATTCCACGTTGAAAGTGGTAATAGATTCGTAGCCTCGATCAGGAATCGTATGCAGAATCACGCCGACAGCCGAAGGATAATCGAAATTGCGCCCCATCAGTACGCCACCATCAGGAGTTTTAGCAGTAAGCGCAGAACAACCGTAAGCGTCTTTTGTGGTTTTCACCTCTGGTTGATAATGACCTTTCGACAAGAACCCAATGGCGTAGTTCGCCAGTTGGTCAGTCTTTTCAAATCCACCTTGTTGCATCAATCCATCAAAGCCGTCGTCGCCTTTATACTCCATATAGTATAGTCCATCGTCAAGTTTTTTGCACGACATAGCCCCCTTAATCAAAGGGGCAAATTCCATCCACATCAGCAATCCAAATATCACAACAAGACCTAATGCGCCCATCAGCACATATTTAAAAACTTTCTTCATTGACTATGATTATTTAACGTAAAAAAGAACGACGACCGTCGGTTCTCGAATTTATCTGATGCGAAATTAAAGATAATTATGAAATCCGCAAAATTTTGGTGACCATCAGCATGTGTTTTGGGATAAGCTACATATTATTTGTGACAAATGACAAAGAATTTTATACATTTAACACCAAAGACGAAAACCTATTCCACCCCAAAAGACAAATGACTTGATTGCGGCAAAGCACACTTAATGATCAGTTGAAGAGCGATTATTGAGGTGCAGAATCATACTCAATTTTCAACTCCTCACTCACATTGAAGTCATCATGGAAACCATCATCATACTTATAAATGATTTTCAATCCACGGTAAGAAGCAGGAACAATCAATGTATCCAGCAAATGCCATTTTGGCCGTCCAAAATCATATGATTCCCTATCGAGAATCATACGGTTGGAAACGAAGTCGAAGAAATAGTAACCACCACCTATGCACTGGTCACCAGGTTTCAACAGATGTTTATGTTGGTTGACCATGCCCAGACGCAGGTGCCCATCCATCGTGATAATAAATTTTGGCAGCATGAAATCGCTCATCTTTCTGTCATATGATTCATCAGCCAGGCAAACCCTTTCGCCATTCGTTTCTCCGAATCGACGAAATGATTACCGGCATTCCATTCAAGTATTGTGTCTTGCCCTTGTTCTCTCAGCATTTTTTCCTGTTGACGGATGGCATTACCGACCTGTGCCATGACAGGATTTTTTGTTTTTTCCTCCTTATCACCAAGACTGAGATATACAGAATGAGCAAGCGGTTTCCTTTCTGCAGCGTACTCC
>CADCQC010000207.1 GCA_902803455.1 uncultured Prevotellaceae bacterium | reverse complement strand
GTTATCAGTCTCGTCAGGGTGGCTACCAGCCTGGATATCGTCAGCATTCGCCTGGCTATGATCCCAATGCAAAATACAGTATGAAGAAAAGGCTCGAGTATAAGGAGGAACATGTAGATCCCAACGAGCCGATTCGTTTGAATAAATTCCTGGCTAATGCAGGTATTTGCAGCCGTCGTGAGGCTGATGCTTTCATCCAGGCGGGAGTCGTGAAAGTGAATGGTGAAGTGGTTACCGAGTTGGGTGTGAAGGTTTCGCGCACAGACGAGGTGATGTTCCACGAACAGCCGGTAAGACTGGAGAAAAAGGTCTATGTGCTTCTTAATAAGCCAAAGGATTATGTCACCACAAGTGATGATCCGCAACAGCGTAAGACGGTCATGGATTTGGTGAAGAATGCTTGTCCAGAACGGATCTATCCTGTCGGAAGGCTCGACAGAAATACCACAGGTGTGTTGCTGCTCACCAATGATGGTGACTTGGCCAGCAAACTCACACATCCGAAATTCCTCAAGAAAAAAGTATATCATGTTTTCCTTGACAAGAACGTCACTGCTCATGATATGGAACAGATCCGACAGGGCATCACTCTCGATGATGGAGAAATCAAGGCTGACGCAGTGGAGTATGCTAGCGATACTGACAAAAGTCAGGTTGGCATCGAGATCCACAGTGGCAAGAACCGCATCGTCAGACGTATCTTCGAGAGCCTCGGCTATCGTGTTATCAAACTCGATCGCGTGCAATTCGCTGGTCTGACCAAGAAAAATGTACGTCGGGGTGACTGGCGATTCCTCACAGAGAAAGAGGTGGATATGCTGCGCATGGGGGCTTTTGAGTAATCATCATTATGCAAACTTTTTAATTAGAAATTCAACAAAATGGATAAAATACGTAGGACAAAGGTTGTAGATGTGCTTCAGTGCACGGATTTCGGCTCAATAGTCAATGTTAAAGGCTGGGTGAGGACGCACCGAAGCAGCAAATCGGTGGATTTCATTGCCATCAACGACGGTTCTACCATTAAAAATGTGCAAGTGGTCGTTGATCCGACAAAGGTCGATGCCGCTGTGCTTAAGTTGGTCACCACTGGTGCATGTGTGAGTGCTACAGGTGTGCTCGTGGAAAGCCAGGGGGCTGGTCAGACCAGTGAGATACAATGTCAGGAAATCATCGTCTTGGGTACTTGTGGTTCTGATTATCCTATGCAGAAAAAGGGACAGAGTTTCGAGGCGATGCGTAAAAATGCCCACCTGCGTCTGCGAACCAATACATTTGGTGCAGTCATGCGTGTGCGTCATAATATGGCGATCGCCATACATGATTATTTCCATAAACATGGCTTCTTCTATTTCCATTCGCCCATTATTACCGGAAGTGATTGTGAGGGTGCCGGACAGATGTTCCAGGTGACGACAAAGAATCTCTATGATCTAAAAAAGGATGAAAAGGGACGCATCATCTATGATGATGATTTCTTTGGCGTACAGACATCACTTACCGTGAGCGGACAGCTCGAAGGTGAATTGGGAGCCACAGCGCTGGGTGCCATCTATACTTTCGGACCTACCTTCAGAGCAGAGAATTCCAATACTCCGCGACATCTGGCTGAATTCTGGATGATAGAGCCTGAGGTGGCTTTTATCGACCTTGATGATCTGATGGATCTCGAAGAGGACTTCATCAAATATTGCGTGCAGTGGGCACTTGATAACTGTAAGGATGATCTTGAATTCCTCAACAAAATGATTGACCGCACGCTTCTCCAGCGTTTGCAGTCTGTGGTGGAGGGATCGTTTGTCAGATTGCCTTACACAGAGGGTATACGTATCTTGGAGGAGGCTGTGGCTGCCGGACATCAGTTCGAGTTCCCTGTGAGTTGGGGTATGGATCTGGCGTCAGAGCATGAGCGTTATCTGGTGGAGGAGCATTTCAAACGGCCTGTCATCATGATCAATTATCCGAAAGATATCAAGGCTTTCTATATGAAAATCAATGAAGACGGACGTACCGTACAGGGCACTGACGTGCTATTCCCGCAGATCGGCGAGATCATCGGTGGCAGTGTGCGTGAGGAAGATTACGATAAACTGTATGCTGAGATCAAACGGCGCAACATTCCTGAGAAGGATATGTGGTGGTATCTGGATACCCGTCGCTATGGATCATGCCCGCATGGCGGTTTCGGATTGGGATTCGAACGGTTGATCCTCTTCGTTACAGGTATGCAGAATATCCGCGACGTCATTCCTTTCCCGCGTACGCCTAAGAGTGCTGATTTCTAAGAAAGTACCATAGAGATACATCGCACATTCGTAAAAAGGTCCTCAAGGTGATAAATAACCTTGAGGACCTTTTGGGGTTAAATGCCTTTTTCGAAATGAATAGGTGAGGATAGACTGAAATCGTCACCAAGAAAAAGGTGTCAGTTGCTCTCTGCGATAGCAGCCATAATCTTGGCTTCTATCTCTTCGCAGAGCTCAGGATTATCGTTGAGCAGCGCTTTGGTGGCATCTCTACCTTGGGCCAGTTTCGAATTGTTGTAGGAAAACCATGATCCGCTCTTCTGAATGATACCGTACTCCACACCCAGATCAACGATTTCTCCCACTTTGGAGATTCCTTCTCCAAAAAGAATCTCAAATTCTGCCTTACGGAATGGTGGGGCAACTTTGTTTTTCACCACCTTCACACGCACTTGGTTGCCAATGGCTTGATCACCGTCCTTAAGGGTGGTCACACGACGGATATCGAGACGAACGCTGGCATAGAATTTCAGGGCATTGCCGCCTGTGGTGGTTTCTGGATTGCCAAACATGACTCCGATCTTCTCACGTAACTGGTTGATGAAGATACAGGTGGTGTTGGTCTTGCTGATGGTGGAGGTGAGCTTGCGTAATGCCTGACTCATCAGACGGGCCTGAAGACCGACTTTGTTGTCGCCCATATCACCCTCAATCTCTGATTTTGGTGTGAGGGCAGCGACCGAGTCGATGACAATGATGTCGATGGCGGCTGAACGGATCAGTTGGTCGGCAATTTCCAGTGCCTGTTCTCCATTGTCGGGTTGTGAGATGAGCAGGTTGTCGACATCAACTCCCAGATGGGCGGCATAAAAACGGTCGAAAGCATGTTCTGCATCGATAAATGCAGCGATACCACCCATTTTCTGAGCCTCGGCAATGGCATGGATGGCAAGGGTCGTCTTTCCTGAGGATTCGGGACCATAGATCTCGATGATACGTCCACGGGGAAATCCGCCAACTCCAAGGGCGGCGTTCAGACCGATACTGCCAGTAGGGATGACGTCAACTTGTTCTACTTGTTCGTCGCCCAACTTCATGATAGAACCTTTTCCAAAATCTTTCTCTATTTTAGCCATGGCGGCCTGAAGCGCTTTCAGTTTGCCTTCCTGTGTGCCGTCGGGTTGAGATGTGGTTTCTTTTTTTGCCATGATAATTGATATATATATAATACTGATAGATAAGAATGCATTATAACTCTAAATCGCCATCGAAGATTTCATGCCAAGGCAAACCTTTCTCGTTGAGTAGTGCCATGAATGGATCGGGGTCGAATTCCTCCACATTCCATACGCCTGGCTTCTTCCAGATGCCTTTGACCAGCAACATGGCTCCAATCATGGCAGGAACACCAGTAGTGTAGCTTACTCCCTGCATGCCGGTCTCTTCATATGCGGCACGGTGAGAGCAGTTGTTGTATACATAATAGGTACGTTCCTTGCCGTCTTTGATACCTCGGATACGGCATCCGATACTTGTCTCACCTTCATAGTTCTCGCCAAGATCCTGAGGATTGGGGAGCACAGCCTTAAGGAATTGCAAAGGTACGATCTTTACCTTCACAGTCTTGGTCGGGTCATCGGCGAGGGGTGCCTCGTAGGTCACCTCATCAATGCGGCTCATGCCGATATTCTGGATGACGTCGAGATGCTTGATATATTGTTCACCGAATGTCATCCAGAAACGGGCTTGACGGATCGTGGGGTAGTTTTTCACAAGACTCTCCAGCTCTTCATGATGCAGCAGATAACTCTCGCGCGGACCAATATTGGGATAGGTCAGTGGCTGATGGATCTCAAGGGGCTCGGTCTCTATCCATTGGCCATCTTTGTAGTAGAGGCCTTTTTGGGTAATCTCACGAATGTTGATCTCTGGATTGAAGTTGGTGGCGAAAGCTTTGTGATGGTCGCCTGCATTGCAGTCCACGATATCAAGATAATGCATCTCGTCGAAATGATGCTTGGCAGCGTATGCAGTATAGATGCCACTCACTCCTGGGTCAAAACCGCATCCGAGTATCGCACAAAGACCTGCGTCCTCAAACCGTTGCTTATAAGCCCATTGCCAGGAATACTCAAAGTGTGCCTCATCTTTTGGCTCATAGTTGGCGGTGTCAAGATAATGGCAGCCACAGGCCAGACATGCCTCCATGATGGTGAGGTCTTGATAAGGCAATGCCAGGTTCACCACCAGTTCGGGCTGGTAATCATTCAATAAGGTTTTCAGTTGTTCCACATCATCGGCATCCACCTGGGCTGTCCGGATGTCAAGATTGTAACCTGCCTTGTGGATGGAGTCCACCAGTTTGTCGCACTTGGCTTTTGTGCGGCTCGCAATCATGAGTTCTGTGAAAACGTCGGCATTCTGTGCCATCTTGAAGGCGGCCACGGTGGCTACACCACCAGCGCCAATCATTAGTACTTTGCTCATAGTATGAATGTTGATTATTGTAATTGATTATTCTTTAAGGTCTTAGGTCGTCGTTGCCCCATCCAACTCTTCACTCCTGATTCCCAATGCACTCATGAGGGAATAGCCCAGGATTTCCTGTTGGAAATGCCCGCCTGGCATCGGCTGCATGGCCAATACGGTGATCTGTTTGTCGGTATCGGAATGCCGTAGTGTCGCTCGTACCAAATCGTAGTCTTGCTCATCAGGGACAATGATCAGCCGGTGCACTTCTGAGGAATAGAGTGCCAACTGCAGTGTATCAGTCAACAGTCCTTCGCGATTGATGATGCTTTCCTCGCTTATGGCATTGATGGAAAATTCTCCTAAGTTGTCGTTAAAGGCTTTTCCGTTGAGTTCCTTCTCCAAGTTGCCAGGTGTGAAGTAGTCCAACTGTGTCTTGTCACGGCTATGGATAAGAACTACCTGCGTCTTTTCATGGCCTTCACGGATACCACCGTCAAGCGCCAGGCAATCTATCCATCTGGCGATGTCGGCATTGGGAATGGGGCGTCCGATGATACGCTCAAAGTTGACGATAAGGTCAAAAGCGACGCGATCAACAAAGTCTGCGTCGATGATCATCATATTGTCGCATGTCACCATTGGGCGATCCGAATAATTGTTCATGACGACAAAGATAAATAATAATTTCGTAAAAACATCACGAACACGTCGTTTTTATCTATTCGTCTCAGTTTTCTTTTTGGAACGTCCTTGGTGGTTCCTGTCTGCAAAAAAGGCTGATTGCATATCCCTACGCTCATAGAATAAAAAAGCAGCCTATCCATGAAAGATGGGCTGCTTGAATGGGGTGAGGTGAAAGGTCAGAAGCGGAAATCAAGTTCCACATCCACAAAATTGTAGCTGTGATTGTCTGGATTGGCTATCGAACGGTCGTTCACACGGGCATATTCTGCGGTGATTTCCAAATTCTTGGAGATGAAATAGTTGGCACCAACCTCATACATGCTCTTGGATGAACCCCAATCCTTTGAAGGGCGATAGCACTGGTAACGGGCTTTGGCATGTAATTTGGATTTGATGACAGGCACGATGCCGAAGACATACCAACCATCTGCCTTGTCACCTTTCGAGTAGTCGATCTCACGCACGTTGTTGCCTGGAGAGGCGGCACCCCAACCCTGGCTGTGGATATACTCAGCACGGAAGGTGTATTCGTCCAGGTCGTACTCGGCAGAGAAGGCGTAGCGATTTTTC
>CADCQC010000206.1 GCA_902803455.1 uncultured Prevotellaceae bacterium | reverse complement strand
GCCTATGGACAAGGCCGCATCAACCCAGCCTTCTACTACGGCATGTTTGACCCGAAGGATGTCCGTCGTGATGTCTCATGCGCCGTTACCGGCAGTACTGGAAAAGGTGTTGAGAAGCTGATCCCCTTTGCTCCCAACTCCAAGGCATCGGGTGGCGGTATCTCCACCAACAAGTGGGACGAGAACCGTCAGACCACACCGTGGGTAGGTGCTCAGCGCAAGTCAGGTATCAACCAGCCCTACATGCGTCTTTCGGAAATCTATCTGGGCTATGCAGAGGCCTGCGCGCTCACTAATGACAACACACAAGCCCGCGCATATCTTGACAAGATCCGCAACCGCGCATTCCCCCATGGTGGTGCCAACACCGACGCTTTCATCGCCAAGTCGGGCAGTCTTCTGAAAGCCATCATCGACGAGCGCGGATTTGAGTTTGCCGGCGAGGGCGACCGTCGTTTCACCCTCATCCGTTCTGGTTTGATCGGTGAGAAGATCAAGGCCGTGAAGGAACTCACCCGCAAGATGATTGACGGTCTGAAGACCAACGGTTACTATGAGTTTGAGAATGGCAACGTGATCTCTAATGAAGTGTGGACCAAACTGGTGGACGCCAAGAGCATCTACGGTTATCGTCTGACAGGCATCACACCGGCAGGACAGGAGGATGACCCTGTGCTGGCTCCCGGCTGGCGCGGCCAAAACAACAACTGGGAGTCCTACGGACTTGATTATGGCACCGCCACTCCCGCCACCAACCTGGCCATCAAGGGTCTCTTCACCCGCATCAGCCCTGAAGAGGCAGCAGCCTTGGAGGCTGACGGTTACAAGAAAGCCGCCTGGGGTTCTGACATCGTGAAGAATGAAGATGAGTACTACAAGTATCTCTTCCTCGACTACGACTATGAGACAGCCCCCATCTACTTCTGGCCCTTCACTCCCAACGTGATGGCAACAGGTGGATTCAAGAACGGCTACGGATTCTCCAACGAATAGGTCGGCAAAAGACTAATTGCCAGAGCAATCAGTCGACCAAAGACACATACAGCAAAGCCCGGGATTTGAGAATCCCGGGCTTTGCTGTATGTGAGGATGATTCTGGACCTTTGCACAGCCAACACGATGGCCGATAAAAGGTGACGTTATGACAGTTGATCCATCATTTTCTTCAATGCGAGCAGTTCATCCCTCACTTGGATGAGGTTTTCGAGCACCTTGGCCGTTTTCTCCGTGCCATCACGGTTCTCATTGATCATCTTGCGGGCCGCCGCCAGCCTGAACCCCCTCACCTTGACCAGATTATAGATGATGGCTATCTGATCAATGTTTTTCTGGGTGTACTGCCTCACCCCATTCCCCTTGGTCTGAGGTTTGAGGTGCGGAAATTCAGACTCCCAATATCTGAGGAGGCTCTCATTGACGTCGAACATAGCAGCCACCTCCTTGATGGAGTAGTAGATTTTCTTTGTATTATCCGTTTTCAATGCCATAAGATCTTTTTCTAATTCACCCAACCCAATTTTTGTAAGGCTCAACTGTGGACATACGTGCCGATCGGTTCACCATCAATGACTTTCTTGAGGTTTCCGATCACATCCATATTGAACACATAAATGGGAAGGTGGTTATCATTGCACATGACCACAGCCGAGAGGTCCATGATTTTCAGTCCACGAGCCAGAATCTCCTCGTAGGTGATATCGTCGAACTTCACCGCCGTGGGGTCTTTCTCCGGATCAGCGGTATAGATACCATCCACGCGGGTGCCTTTCAGCATCACATCGGCCTCGATCTCGACACCTCTGAGAGAGGATCCTGTGTCGGTGGTGAAATAAGGAGACCCCGTGCCGGCAGAGAAGATGCACACCTTGCCTGCCTCCATCTCCTCAATGGCCTTCCATTTCGAATAGAACTCCCCGATGGGTTCCATCCTGATAGCGGTAAGCACCTTGTTGGCCACCCCTTGAGAAGTGAGAGCCGAACTGAGTGCCAGAGAATTGATGACCGTGGCCAACATTCCCATCTGGTCGCCTTTCACCCTGTCGAAGCCCTTGGTGGCTCCGCTGAGTCCACGGAAGATATTTCCTCCACCGATGACGATGCCTATCTGCACCCCCATATCATGCACCTCTTTAATCTGGCGGGCATAATCAGCCAAGCGCTCCGGGTCGATGCCATAACCCTGTTTGCCCATGAGGCTCTCGCCACTGAGCTTCAGAAGTATTCTATTGAATCTTGCCATATTTATACTGGATTAAAGTTGATCGTCAAAACATTCATTCATAAAACAGGAGAGGCGATGACATACCGCTATCTGAGAGGTGGCAGAAAAGCATTCTCCAGATGTTCTATTTTCACCTGATCACCCATTCTCAACACCGAGATAATATCGAATCTGACATCGCAACTGATCTGATAGCGCCTCACATAAGCATTGGCAGCGATGGCCAAGTTGCGCTTTTTGCGCCAGTCGACGGCCTCCTCAGGCAACATATAGGTGTCGTCGGACCTGGTCTTCACCTCAACAATCGCCAACGTCTCACGATCCTCTGTAAGCGCAGTGATGTCGAGGTCACGGTGCCCGATTCTCCAGTTGCGGTGGCAGATGGTGTATCCCTTATCCTCAAGATACTCCACCGCTCTCTGCTCACCCCATTTTCCCAAGTCATTATGTGTCGCCATCCTGTTGTCTCTTGATATGCGTGATGAGAAAGTGAGCGATTGTGGTTGTCGCTTCTCGTCAGCAAAGTTAGTGTAAAAAAATGGATTGGCCGAAAAAAAAGCCAACTTGTTTGAAATCAGTTAGAGAAAAGTAGGAAATCGCCGTGCCATAATTAATAGAACCCACCAAAAAAGAAGTAGCCCCTTGTTGATTCTCATTTTTTTTGTCTAATTTTGCAGCCGATAATCCAAACAAGATTCTAACAAAGCAAGCACAAAATATGATGACAGCCAATGAAATCCGCGACTCGTTCAAAAAATTCTTCGAGTCGAAAGGCCATGCCATAGTAGCCTCTGCTCCTATGGTGGTGAAAGACGACCCCACACTGATGTTCACCAATGCTGGCATGAACCAGTGGAAGGACATCATTCTCGGTACCCGTAATCCTGAACCACGCCGCCGTGCAGACTCCCAGAAATGCCTTCGCGTGAGCGGTAAACACAACGACCTGGAGGAGGTGGGACACGACACATACCACCACACCATGTTTGAAATGCTCGGCAACTGGAGTTTCGGCGACTATTTCAAGGAAGAAGCCATCGCATGGGCATGGGAATACCTGGTAGACGTATTGAAACTCAACCCCGCAGACCTCTATGTCACCGTGTTTGAAGGCTCCGAGGAAGAAGGCCTTAGCCGTGACGACGAGGCCGCAGCGTTCTGGCTCAAGCACGTACCGGCTGACCATATCATCAATGGCAACAAGCACGACAACTTCTGGGAGATGGGTGATACCGGCCCATGCGGCCCTTGCTCAGAAATCCATCTCGACTCAAGAACCCCGGAAGAGAAAGCCAAGGTGCCCGGTCGCGAACTGGTGAACAAAGATGATCCTCAGGTTATAGAGATATGGAACCTCGTCTTCATGCAGTTCAACCGAAAAGCAGACGGTTCGTTGGAAAAATTGTCGATGAACGTCATCGATACCGGCATGGGATTTGAGCGTCTGGTGCGTGCACTCCAAGGCAAGCACTCCAACTACGACACCGACATATTCCAGCCCATCATCCGTGAGATCGAAAATCTCTCGGGTATGAAATATGGTGAGAACGAAGACACTGATGTGGCCATGCGCGTGATCGCCGACCATCTGCGCGCCGTCTCTTTCAGCATCGCCGACGGCCAGTTGCCCGGCAATGCCAAGGCTGGCTATGTGATCCGCCGCATCCTGCGCCGTGCCGTTCGCTATGCCTATACTTTCCTTCACCAGAAAGAGGCTTTCATCTATCGTCTAATTCCCATCCTGGTGAATGAGATGGGCGCCTCCTATCCTGAGTTGCCAGGTCAGCAGACCCTCATCAGCCGTGTGATGAAAGAGGAAGAAGACGCCTTCCTCCGCACCCTCGACAAAGGCATCAGTCTGCTCAGTGGCGACATGGAAGAACTGAAAGCACAGGGTGCCACCGTCCTTGATGGCACACGCGCATTCCGGCTGTTTGACACCTATGGATTCCCGCTCGACCTCACACAACTCATCTGCCGTGAGAATGGTTTTACGGTTGATGAAAAGCAGTTTGATGAGGAGATGCAGAAGCAGAAAGCCCGCGCCCGCAACGCCGCCGTGGTAGAAAACAGCGACTGGGTGGAACTGCGTGAAGGTGAGCAGCAATTTGTGGGTTATGACTATACAGAATATGAATGCCATATCCTGCGCTACCGCAAAGTGACCCAGAAAAAGAACACCTATTATGAACTGGTGCTTGACTATACGCCTTTCTATGGTGAGATGGGTGGTCAGGTGGGTGACCAAGGTGTTCTGGTGAGTGAAAACGAGACTGTGGAGATCATCGACACCAAGCGAGAGAACAACCAGAGCATCCACATTGTTCGTGAACTTCCCAAAGAGCCAGAGGCAGACTTTATGGCATGTGTGGACACAGACCTCCGCGATGCCTGTGCCGCCAACCACACCGCCACCCACCTGCTCGACTATGCCCTGAAACAGGTGTTGGGCGACCATGTGGAGCAGAAGGGTTCGTTTGTCAGTCCCGACACCTTGCGCTTTGACTTCTCCCACTTCCAGAAAGTGACAGACGAAGAAATCCGTCAAGTAGAACGTCTTGTCAACGACATGATCCGTCAAGACATTCCTCTGGATGAGCACCGCGAGACACCAATGGAAGAAGCCCGCCAGATGGGAGCCATCGCCCTTTTCGGCGAGAAATATGGCGACAAAGTGCGTGTGGTGCGCTTCGGTCCGAGTTGCGAACTTTGCGGTGGTATCCATGCCCAGTCGACAGGACGTATCGGTTTCTTCAAAATTCTCTCAGAGAGCAGTGTGGCTGCCGGCATCCGTCGTGTGGAAGCCAAGACCGGCAAGGAGTGCGAGGAGTTGCTCTATGCCATGGAGGACGTTTTGCGCGGCATCCGTGAGTTGTTCAACAATTCCAAAGACATCAAAGGTGTGATTGAGAAATATATCAGCGAGCATGAATCAATGAAGAAGCAGATTGACGTCTTCCGCGCCCAAACCATAGAACGTGCTAAACAGCAGTTGGTTTCCAGAAGTAAGAAGATCAATGGTATCAATGTGGTGAGCGCCTCTCTCCCCTATGATGCTGCCTCTGCAAAAGATCTCGTATTCAAGATTCGTCAAGAAATACCTGAGTCACTGCTTTGCGTATTGGGTACAATGCAAGACGGCAAACCCATGCTCAATGTGATGCTGAGTGAAGATTTGGTGAAAGAACATGGTCTCCATGCAGGCCAACTGGTGCGTGAGGCCGCCAAACTGATAAAGGGCGGTGGTGGTGGCCAGCCCCACTTCGCGTCTGCCGGTGGAAAAGACCCGGATGGTCTCTCTGCTGCCATCGACAAAGTGATAGAACTGGCAACAAAATAATGATGTTTTGATTCTAGCAATCAACAATTTAGGAGGGCGTGTCATCAAATTGACATGCTCTCTTTTTTATCAAGACCTTGATGTTATTTTGCTTCGTATTCCGTTCTGTTCCCTCTACTCAAAAATACAAAAACATTCGCTCTTTGCATATTGAATCGGATTTTTTCACTATATTTGCAAAAAAGAATGTTCCCTACCTAAAAATACGAAATAATGGACAAATACATACGATTTGACTGGGCAGCCAAGCGCATGCTCAGAGACAAGGCCAACTTCGGTGTGCTGGAAGGACTGATGACCGTTCTCTTAGAAGAACAAGTCAAAATCGTCGAGATACTTGAAAGTGAGAGCAACCAAATCGCAGAGGATGATAAGTTCAACCGCGTAGACATCAAAGCCAAGAACTCCAAGGGAGAGATCATCCTCGTGGAGATACAGCAGACGCGGGAATTATACTACCTGCAGCGTATCCTCTACGGAGTGGCCAAGGCCATCACCGAGCACATCAACCTAGGAGAAAGATACAAAGAAGTAAAAAAGGTTTATTCCATCAACATTATCTATTTCGACCTTGGGAAGGGAGCCGACTACCTCTACCATGGGCAAAACCAGCTTGTCGGTGTACATACCCACGACTTATTGCAGATCAACACACGCTACAAGGATACCATCAAAATGGTGGCTCCTGAGGACATTTTTCCCGAATACTACATCATCCGCGTGAATGAGTTCAATAAAATTGCCACCACTCCTTTGGAGGAGTGGCTGGAATATCTAAAAAGCGGAGAGATCAAAGATAACACTACGACTCCTGGTCTCGCCGAAGCCAAAGAGCGGTTGCAATACCTGCATATGAGTGACGCTGACCGGAGAGCCTATGACCGTCATCTTGACAACATCATGGTACAAAACGACATTCTGGAAACCAAGATGATAGAAGGTCTTGAACAAGGACGCATTGAGGGAAGAGCTAAAGGTATAGAAGAAGGAAGGGCTGAAGGAAGAGCTAAAGGTATAGAAGAGGGAAGAGCTGAGGGAAGAGCTGAGGGAAGAGCTGAAGGAAGAGCTGAAGGAAGAGCTGAAGGAAGAGCTGAGGGAAGAGCTGAAGTTGCCAAGAAACTGCTATCCTTAGGCACAGACATTCATGTCGTCAGTCAGGCCACAGGAATGAGTGAAGAAGAAATCAGAAAACTATAATACATCATGAGAACCATATGAGAACCATCATTACCCTTCTCGCCGCATATATGGTTGTTTTTCTTGGAAACGCTCAAGAGAATCATCCTCAGGGTTACCCTATCACCCCTGTTCCCTTTACCCAAGTGAAAGTGGCTCCCGGCACATTTTGGGGACAGCGTCTTGAGGCAAGCCGCAACGTCACCATCCCTTTGGCCTTCTCGAAGTGTGAGGAGACAGGCCGCTACACCAACTTTGTGAATGCGGCGACCCATATGAAAGACCCGTCGAAGACCTTTAAGGTGGGAGGGTTCTCATTTGACGACACCGATCCCTACAAAACGATCGAGGGAGCGAGTTATATCCTACAGACCTATCCTGACAAGAAACTGACCGCTTATATTGACTCTGTGCTCGACATTATCGCCTCAGCTCAGGAGCCCGACGGTTATCTCTATACCGCACGTACGCAGAATCCCCAAGCACCCCATGAATGGTCGGGCGATAAACGATGGGTAAAAGAAGAAGATCTCAGTCACGAGCTCTATAACTTAGGCCACATGATCGAAGGCGCCATCGCCCACTATCAAGCCACCGGTTCCAGAAAATTCCTCGACATCGCCATCCGCTATGCCGACTGTGTGGTCCGTGAGGTTGGTCCCAATCCAGGACAGGCATGTGTGGTTCCCGGCCATCAGATAGCAGAGATGGCCTTAGCCAAACTATACCTGATCACTGGTGAGAAGAAATACCTCGACGAAGCCAAATTTTTCCTTGACTACAGAGGCAAGACCACCATCAAACATGATTATTCTCAAGCCCACCGTCCCGTGATAGAGCAAGACGAGGCTGTGGGCCATGCTGTCAGGGCAGCGTATATGTATGCCGGAATGGCAGATGTGGCCGCCCTCACCGGCGACCAGTCCTACATCACCGCCATAGACCGAATCTGGGATAATATCGTGAACAAAAAGCTCTACATCACTGGCGGTATCGGAGCCACCTCAAATGGAGAAGCGTTCGGAAAGAACTATGAGTTGCCCAACATGAGTGCCTATTGCGAGACCTGTGCTGCTATCGGTAATGTCTATGTCAACTACCGTCTTTTCCTGCTCCACGGCGAATCAAAATACTATGACGTGTTGGAGCGCACACTCTACAACGGTCTGATCTCCGGTGTGTCGCTGGAAGGCAACGGATTCTTCTATCCCAATCCATTGGAGTCAATGGGCCAGCACCAACGCCAGGCATGGTTTGGTTGTGCTTGCTGCCCCAGCAACATCTGCCGTTTCATCCCTTCTCTACCCGGATATGTATATGCGGTCAAAGACAATGCTATCTATGTGAACCTTTTCCTCTCAAGCAGCAGTCAACTGGAGTTGGGCGGAAAAAAAGTGTCTTTGGAACAGACCACCCAATATCCATGGGACGGAGACATCGCCATCAACATAGGCCAGAACAAAGTCGGACGTTTCACCATGAAATTGCGCATTCCCGGATGGGTGCGCAATCAAGTGACACCAGGTCAACTATATGAATATACCGACAACAAACGTCTTGGCTACAAGGTGACCGTCAACGGCAAGAAGGTGTCGGGGGTGATTGGTGACGATGGTTATCTGGCCATCGACCGTCATTGGAAAAAGGGCGATGTGGTGAGACTGCATCTCGACATGCAGCCACGCACGGTGAAGGCCAACCGCAAGGTAGCAGCCGACAAGGGGATGGTAAGCATTGAGCGCGGTCCCCTGGTGTACTGCGCAGAATGGCCCGACAATGATTTTGATCTGATGAGCGTGCTCATCAACCAGTCACCAGATTTTACGATGAGTGATGCCACCATTGCCGGAACGCCCATCAAACTGTTGAGCACACAGGCACAAACACTCGACTTTGACACCAAAGGACGCCTGGCGGTGAACGATGTGGAACTTCGCCTGATACCTTATTACGCCTGGTGTCACCGCGGATCGGGCAAGATGCGTGTATGGCAAGCCCAGGACTTAAGTTCCACCAGTCCGAAACAGCCTGCTACCATTGCCTCAGAATCCACCATCACCACGTCGCACACAACGTCCTCTCTCACTGCCCTCAACGACCGGTTGGTTCCCAAAGACGAGAACGACCGTTCCATCCCCTATTATCACTGGTGGCCCAAAAACGGGACGACAGAATGGGTGGCCTATGATTTTGCTCAGGCAGCCACGATACAAAGCTGCACAGTCTATTGGTTTGACGACGGCCCTTGGGGTGGATGTCGTGTACCTAAATCATGGCGCCTGCTTTACAAAGATTCCACAGGAGCATGGACACCAGTGACGGGTGTGAACCAATATCCATCACTGAAAGGAGAAGCCTGCACGGTGCATTTCGACCCGGTGCAGACCACATCCGTGAAGTTAGAAATCATCCTGCCTGATGAGCATTCCACCGGCATTTATGAATGGTCTGTGAAATAACGCCAGAAAGCATTCTATCTTTCACAACCACCTGAAGATGTCATGGATTTGTGTATTCATGACATCTTTCGACAAAAAATGGTCAAAAGCGCTGCAAA
The DNA here is from genome assembly GCA_902803455.1 of uncultured Prevotellaceae bacterium. GTDB lineage: Bacteria > Bacteroidota > Bacteroidia > Bacteroidales > Bacteroidaceae > Prevotella. Next base: position 1,817 of record CADCQC010000206.1, on the reverse strand, counting down.
TAGAAAAAATAACTGTACCTTTGCATTTCAAACAAAATCAGACATCATGCCAGAGATATCCATCCGTGGAATAGAAATGCCAGAGTCGCCCATCAGGAAATTGGCCCCTCTGGCCAATGCCGCAAAAAAGAGAGGCACCAAGGTATACCATCTCAATATCGGTCAGCCCGATCTGCCAACTCCTCGTGAGGGTTTGGAAGCATTGAAGACCATCGACCGGGAAATTCTTGAATATTCTCCGTCACAAGGTTACTTGAGCTACCGCGAGAAACTGGTAGAATATTACGCCAAATACAATATCAAGGTGACCCCCGATGACATCATCATCACATCGGGTGGAAGTGAAGCCGTGCTGTTTGCCTTCCTTTCCTGCCTCAACCCAGGCGATGAGATTATCGTGCCCGAACCGGCCTATGCCAATTATATGGCATTTGCCATCAGTGCCGGAGCCAAGATCAAGACCATCGCGACGACCATCGAGGAAGGTTTTTCACTGCCGAAGGTGGAAAAGTTCGAGGAACTGATCAACAGCCGTACGCGTGCCATCATGATCTGCAACCCCAACAACCCCACTGGTTACCTCTATACACGGCGTGAGATGAATCAGATCCGTGATCTGGTGAAGAAATACGACTTATATCTCTTCTCCGACGAAGTCTACCGTGAATATATCTACACCGGTTCACCCTATATCAGCGCCTGCCATCTGGAAGGAATCGAACAGAATGTAATTCTGATTGATTCTGTATCAAAGCGTTACTCAGAATGTGGCATCCGCATCGGCGCCCTCATCACCAAGAACCGTGAAGTGCGTGCTGCCGTGATGAAATTTTGTCAGGCTCGCCTCTCCCCTCCCCTGATCGGTCAGATAGTGGCCGAAGCCTCACTGGATGCTACCGAGGAGTATTACCGGGAAGTATATGATGAATATGTGGAACGCCGCAAATGCCTTATCGATGGCCTCAACCGCATCCCGGGTGTCTATTCCCCTATCCCCATGGGCGCATTCTATACGGTGGCCAAGCTGCCCGTCGATGATGCGGAGAAATTCTGCCGTTGGTGTCTGGAAAAATTTGAATACGAAGGAGCGACCGTGATGATGGCCCCCGCCTCCGGTTTCTATACGACTCCAGGAGCCGGCATCAACCAAGTGCGCATCGCATACGTCTTGAAAAAAGAGGATCTCATTCATGCCCTCACCGTTCTTCGCAAGGCTCTTGAGGCCTATCCGGGGCATGTTTACGACGAATAGTAACTGCGTGAACCTCCCGTTATTTATAGCCCGCCGCATCTATCATGATGAAGACGACCGGAAGAAAGTCAGCCGGCCCGCCATCCGCATAGCCACAGCAGGCGTGTCAATAGGCCTGGCGGTCATGATCATCTCTGTCTGTGTGGTGTTGGGGTTCAAACACACCATCCGCGACAAGGTGATTGGTTTCGGCAGTCATATCAATGTGGCCGAATACATGGCCTTGCAGCATGAGTCGCCTTACCCTGTCTGCATGGACGACTCCACCATCGATTTACTCAGTCATATCTCTGGCGTACGTCATGTGCAGCGCTACGCACTAAAACAAGGTATTCTGAAGACCGATGATGATTTTCTCGGTGTCACCTTCAAGGGCATCGGTCCGGAATACGACACAACCTTCCTCGCCCACAGCCTTGTATCCGGTGAGATGCCTCTTTTCAGTGACGAGAAGAGCAGCAACCGCATCCTGATCTCGCAGATCATCGCCAACAAACTACAGGTGAAGACAGGCGACCGCATTTTTGCCTATTTTATGGGTGACAACAACGTGCGCACCCGACGT
>CADCQC010000205.1 GCA_902803455.1 uncultured Prevotellaceae bacterium | reverse complement strand
TCTGTTCTTTGGCTTCCATGGCTCAGGAGCAAAAGCCCGACACCGTCATCATCACCCTGCGCAACGGCACAGAGGTGAGATATACCAGCGATCAGTTTGACCGTGTTCAGGTCATCTTCAACCTCCGTTATGGTGTAAAAGTCTATCTCAAGGATGGCAAGTCGAAAGACTACCTTGCCACAGAAGTGCGCATCGCAGAATACCAAGGCGGCGAATTGGTGATTGACAACAACAAGAACCGCAACCTCTACCGCGCCAAACTGCTGGAGTATCCCCATCTTGCAGAAGACTCTACGATGAACCAACTCGTCATCAAATCAACCGCTCAATACGGTATCACCTATAGTCTTGAGTGGAGTTACAAAGATATCGCCAACCGTTGGACCTGCTACCAGTTGCACTCAGGAAACCTGTATGAGAATGTGACACGCAAGGATGATTTCAAAGAAGATCCCGAAATAGAAAAACAATACCGATCAACCCTGAGCGATTATAAGAATTCTGGTTTTTCAAGAGGTCATCTATGTCCCTCCGCCGACCGATTATGTTCGTCCGAACAAAACAAGCAAACATTCTATTTAAGCAACATGCAGCCACAATGGCAATACCATAACGGCGGCATCTGGAATTCCTTTGAAGATAAAGTGCGAACATGGGCAGAGGCTAAGGTTTGCGACACCTTGTATGTGGTGAAAGCCGCCACCATCAGAAGCGACCAGCTATACCCCCAAAAGTGCAACAACCGTTTGCCCGTGCCCAAGTACTTCTACATGGCATTGTTGTCTTACAACAAAGCGTCGAACTCCTACAAAGCCATCGGCATCTGGACACAACAATACAAATCAAAAGATGATGTTCCGGCAAATGAGCGAAATAAAGAACCCAAGGACTACGTCATCACCATCGATGAACTGGAAGAGTTGACAGGCATTGACTTCTTCTGTAATCTCCCCGATGACACAGAGGACACCGTGGAAAAAACCGTCGACCTGAAATACTGGGGATTTGAGAAGTAACTGCATCTTGCTTATCCCCATTCGGATACCCTCCCCCCCTACGAACTGAGTTGCAGTTCACGAATGAGTTGTCGTTGCCGCTCACTGAGGTGAGTCGGCAACTTCACTTGATAGGTGATGATCAGGTCACCGAAGGTGCCATCCCCTCTGTCATAGCCTTTTCCCTTGATTCTGACCTTCGTCCCATTTTGAGTCTCCGGTTTCACTTTCAGTTTGATTTTCGACCCGTTGTTGAGTGCCAGGATCATCTCTCCGCCAAGGAGAGCCGTATACAGATCGATATCTACGACAGCCGACATCTCGCCCATATTCCTCCTGGAAGCACTCTGCGAGCCACCTTTTTTCCCGAAGATCTGTTCAAAGAAACTGCTGAAGGCCCCGCCCCCCTTAGAGAACATGTTGAAGTCGAAGCCCTCAAACGGTGAGCCCCCATTGCCGAACGGTCCGGCTCCGCCAGCCCCTTGAAAGGCTTCCGCCTCTCTCCACTGTTCTCCGTAGGTATCATATTTTTTACGTTTCTCAGGATCACCGATGACCTCATACGCCTCATTCAGAGCCTGAAACTTCGCTTTTGCTTTGGGGTCGTCGGGATGCAGGTCAGGGTGAAACTGTTTGGCTCTTTTCAAATAAGCCTTTTTCACCTCGCCCTGCGGAATATTGCGGTCGACACCCAGAATTTTGTAATAGTCTATAAAAGCCATATTAAATCTCCTTTCTTTTTACCCAACAGTCTGCAAAAAATGTGCCAACGCACCCTATCTTGACATTTTTACCCCCATATCCTGCAAAAAATTACAGATTGTTTTGTCATATCGGAAATTACGTTTACCTTTATTGCTTCAAAATCAAGATTATTTCCATGTGATCCCCACAGGTACCGAGATCATATCAAAAAGAAAGAAAAATAGTTTGAAAAGATGGACATTATTTATAAAGATATTCACACATTTGACCAGGAAGAATTACAAGATCTCTTTTTATCCGTAGAATGGTCATCGGGTCATTTTCCAGAGAAACTGGTTGTGGCGATGCAACATTTCAAGACCGTCTACTCAGCATGGGATAAAGACCGCCTTGTCGGACTGATTTGTGCGATGGACGACAGCGTGATGACGACCTACATCCATTATCTGCTGGTCCGTCCGGAATACCATCATCAAGGTATCGGCAAGCATTTGGTAGAAATGATGAAGACCCATTATGCCGATTATCTGCGTATTGTCGTCGTGGCCTATAACGAGGAATTGGATTTCTACGAATCGTGCGGCTTCAAGAAGGCGGATGATGCCAGTGCGATGTTTATCACAAGTCTATGGACATGACCCATCACTATCTTCATAAAAACTGGTTGGCACTCATTCTCTGGTGTCTCTCTGCCAGCACGAGCCTCATCGCTCAGGACAACGTGGTGCGTGAAGACACGCTTGAGGAACTGACTGTGATGTCGCGCTCGGCTCAGCGCAGGCTTGAAGAGGTGCAGGTGGGTGTGGAAAAGATCGACATCGGCACGATGGCCAAGGTGCCGGCGATTTTTGGTGAGCGTGACATT
>CADCQC010000204.1 GCA_902803455.1 uncultured Prevotellaceae bacterium | reverse complement strand
TCGATTTGTCGGGGTGACAGGATTCGAACCTGCGACACCCTGGTCCCAAACCAGGTGCGCTACCGGGCTGCGCTACACCCCGAATGCATATCGCTTTTGAAATGCGACTGCAAAGGTAGGCATTTTTTTTTTTTCTTTAAATTTTTCAGGCAGTTATTTGATAAGATTCTGCTCTACGAAGATTTTCTTGAGCACCTGAACACCTTTCTCCACCTGCTCTTGTGTATGGGTGGCCATCAACGCAAATCTGACGAGCGTGTCTTGTGGCGCACATGCCGGTGGAATGACAGGGTTGATAAACACTCCATTGTCAAAGGCCAGTTTGGTCACAATAAACGTCTTGTCCACATCACGCACATAAAGAGGAATAATCGGACTCTCGGTATCACCGATCTCAAAGCCTTCTTCTCTGAAACGGCGCAATGCATAGTTGGTGGTTTCCCAAAGTCTCTCCTGTCTCTCTGGTTCGGTCCTGATGATATGCAGGGCCTCACGTGCTGCAGCCGTGGCAGCCGGAGTATTCGATGCACTGAAGATATAGGTGCGACAAGTATGTCTGAGATAATTGATAGTATCGTAATCGGCAGCGACGAACCCGCCAATGCTGGCAAGACTCTTGGAGAAAGTGCCCATGATGATGTCGACATCATCGATCACCCCGAAGTGGTCGCACACTCCCCTGCCCTCTTTTCCAAAGACACCGATGCCATGTGCTTCGTCAACCATGATGGAAGCGTTGTATTTCTTTTTCAGTCTGACGATCTCTGGCAAGTTAGCCAAGTCACCCTCCATGGAAAACACCCCGTCGACCACAATGAGTTTGATGGCATTAGGCTCACATTTTTGGAGCTGTTTTTCCAGGTCCTCCATATCGTTGTGCTTGAACTTCAACTGCTTGGCGAAAGACAGTCTTCTTCCATCCACAATACTGGCATGATCGCGCTCATCGCAGATGATATAATCCTCTCTTCCACAGATGACAGCCAAGACACCAGAATTGACAAAGAAGCCAGTGGAGAAGCACAGCGCATCGTCTTTTTTCTCAAACTCTGCCAGTTCTTTTTCCAAAGTGACATGCAAGTCGACCGTTCCGTTGAGGAATCTGCTTCCTGCACATCCTGTGCCGTATTTATCACACGCAGCCTTGGCAGCATCGATAATCCTTTGGTCACCGGTCAATCCTGTATATGCGTTTGAACCAAACATGAGGACTTTCCGTCCATCCATTTCCACCTCAGTGCCTTGTTTTCCAGAGATTGCCCTGAAGTAAGGATAGACTCCCATCTCCATGAATCTTTGTGGCTCACGGTAATTTTTATACCTTTCCTGTAATAGACCCATTACTACATTTGTTGATTTTAGGCTGCAAAGTTAGCAAAAAAATGTTTTTTTCAGCGTAAAAAACACAATAAAAAAAACATTATGCTAAAAAAAACATAACAAAGCAGAAAAAAACGGTCGATTATTCTTAATTTTGCAGCGTAGTAAATGAATCAGCGTGATGTAATTGACGATTTGGAAATGAAAGTTCTTTTTATCATGAATCCCATCTCGGGCTCCATCAAAAAAAACGGCATACCGAAACTGATTGACCAATATATCGACAAGGAAAAGTTTGAATATAATATAAGGTATACGGAATATGCCGGTCATGCGAAGAAGATCGCCCGAGAAGCTGCCGAAGAGGGTATAGATATTGTAGTAGCGGTTGGTGGTGACGGAACTATCAATGAGATAGGCAGTTCCCTTATTCACACCGACACCGCCTTAGCCATCCTCCCATGCGGTTCAGGCAACGGTCTTGCCCGTCATCTCTCCATCCCTATCAACATCAAGCAATCCATAGAGATTCTCAACGCCTGCCATATACACGAGCTGGACTACTGCACGATCAACGGCCATCCATTTTTCTGCACCTGTGGTTTAGGCTTTGATGCCTTCATCAGTCAGAAATTTTCTTCTGGCAACCGCCGTGGTCCGTTGAAATACATCGAAGAAGTGCTTATTGAAGGTCTCCGCTACCAGCCCAATGTCTATACGATCGAAGATGATAACGGTGAGCACCGTTATCGCGCTTATCTGGTGACCTGCGCCAATGCCTCCCAATATGGAAACAATGCCTACATCGCTCCTCAGGCATCGATGAGCGACGGTCTGCTCGACATCATCATCATGGAACCCTTTGGCCTCATGGACGCCGCTCAAGTGAGTTTTGACCTGATGAACAAGACATTGAGCAACAGTAGTAAGGTGAAGACCTTCAAAGCCAGCAAAGTCATCATCCGGCGAGACAGTGAAGGTCCGGTGCATTTTGATGGTGACCCGCAGATCATGGGAGAGGAGATTGAGATAGCCGCCGTTGCGAAGGGTATCAAGATGGTATGCAACCATGAAGCGGAGAATTTTGACAAGCTGGCTCCCAACGTGATCCAAAATGCCGTGAGCGAATTGCTGAATGACTTCAGCGACATGAACAGCAACCTGCGTCATCAAGGCCGTAACGTAGTGGCATTCAACAAACGTCTATGGCGCCGCCTCACCAAGCACTGATCATAGATAAAAATCGGCTGTCAACCGGGCATACCATTCGGATCTGACCCCAGGCGACACTTCCAACACCTCTTCGGATGCCTCAAAATCGTCAACCGAACGGAATCTGAAGGCAACCAGGAAACGTTTGGGCATTTTTCTTGGAGTGGTCTTAACCGCGCACTTTCTTACCAAGACAAGCCCGTTGAGGGCGGCCTCTTGTTGCAACCGGCTCAAATAATCAAAAGGAATGATGACAGAGAATTCCCCATCCGGTGACATCAGCCGACGGACAGCTCCAAACAAGTCGGCAAAAGAGAGCGAATCGGTATGCCGTGCCATATTGCGAGCAGCCTCAGGCGCTTTCAGTGCATTCTCAAAGAAAGGCGGATTGCTCACCACCGCATCATACAGGCCCTGAAATCTCGGATCAGAAGCCATCTCTTGAACGGGAGAGCAAAAGACCGATATACGGCCTGCGAATGGGGATTTCGCAATATTCTCCAATGCCTGTTCGCAAGCCATAGCTTCAATATCCACCGCATCGACCGCAGCATCCCTGAACCGCTGTGCCATCATCATCGCGATGACCCCTGTACCCGAACCCACATCGAGCACTCTGTGGCCTCCTTTCGCCCATGCTCCCAAGAGCACGCTGTCGGTGCCCACCTTCATGGCACACCGTTCCTGATGGACGACAAACTGACGGAATCTGAAAAACGAGTTTGGCATAACACTGCAAAATTAGCTAAAATATTGGATTATCTCATTTTTTTACCGTACCTTTGCTGATTATTTGCGAATATTTAGTTTCATCTTGCGAAGATTAAGATACACCTCGGCATAAAAAATGAATGAGTTCATTTTGTTCTGCGCTCGGTTTTCATTACCTTTGCAGATGATTGATGACACCGATACAGATCGGTAAGTTTAAGCTGGCCACACGTGTGTCAGCATGCAAGAAAAAGAATTATGGATAGAGAACAAAACAACGCATTTCAAATGATAGCAGATTACGAAGGTGATATCCACCATCTGTTTGATGTCAAGGTAGAGGGCGACATCCCCATCCTTGCCACACGCAACATGGTGATGTTTCCCGGCGTAATCTCTCCCGTGCTGGTAGGCCGTCCAAGCAGTCTCAATCTGGTAAAGAAGATGCAGAATGCCCCTGACGGCATCATCGCCATCTTCTGTCAGAAAGACCCGACGATCGAGGCCCCCTCAGGCAGCGACCTCCACGACACAGGTGTCTATGCCAAGATCATCCGGGTGCTGGAAATGCCCGGCAACGGTCACAACATGACCGCCATCGTGCAGGGTCTCGGCAAATGCCACCTTGAGCAAGTCAAGCGCTACCGGCCATTTATGATGGGCTCCACCACCGCCATGTCAGAAGAACTGCCTTCTGCCGACGACAGGGAATTCAATGCCGCTGTTGATGACCTGCGTGCCACCACCATCGAGTATATCAAGAAGAACGAAGAGATACCAGACGAGTCACAATTTGCTTTCTCCAACATCAGCAACAACATCGTCATGGTGAACTTCGTGAGTTCCAATCTCCCGCTCACTATCAGCGACAAGATGGACCTCCTGCGCTGCACATCCACCAAAGAACGCGTGTTTTTGCTGTTGAAATACGTATACAAGGAGATGCAGTTGCTAGAACTGAAACAGAATATCCGCATCCGCACACGCGAGGACATCGACGAGCAGCAACGAGAGTATTTCCTGCAGCAGCAGATCAAGAACATCAAGGAAGAACTGGGCAACGGGGAAGGTTCACCAGAACGGATGGAACTTCTTCAGCAGGCCAAGAAGAAACGTTGGAACGAAGACGTGGAGAAGACGTTCTTCAAGGAACTGGACAAACTCGACACGCTCAATCCTCAAAGTCCCGACTACAGCATCCAGATCAATTATCTGCAGACGCTTGTGGGTCTGCCATGGGGTGAATTCACCGTCGACGACATGAACCTGAAGCGAGCCGAGCGCATACTCAATCACGACCACTATGGGATGGAGAAGGTGAAGGAGCGCATCCTGGAACATATTGCCGTCTTGTCGCTTCGCGGTGACCTGAAATCGCCCATCATCTGTCTCTACGGCCCTCCTGGAGTGGGCAAGACCAGTCTTGGCAAGAGCATCGCTTCTGCCATGAAGCGCAAATATGTGCGCATCTCTCTCGGCGGTCTGCACGATGAGTCAGAGATCCGCGGTCATCGCCGCACCTATGTCGGCGCCATGCCCGGACGCATCATCAAGAGCATCCAGAAGGCAGGATCCTCCAACCCTGTTTTCATCCTTGATGAGATCGACAAGGTGACCCAGCACACCATCAATGGCGACCCAGCCTCAGCACTTTTGGAAGTGCTTGACCCTGAGCAGAATAACGCCTTCCATGACAATTACCTCGACATCGACTACGATCTGTCGAAAGTGCTTTTCATCGCTACAGCCAACGACCTGAACACCATCCCACGTCCGTTGCTCGACCGCATGGAGATCATAGAGGTCAGCGGTTACATCACTGAGGAGAAGATAGAAATTGCCAAGCGCCATCTGGTGCCCCGCGAGCAGGAGAACACCGGTCTGTCGACCCTTGATGAGAAGCCCACCTTCACCAAACAATCCATCGAGAAGATCATCGAGCAATATACCCGTGAGAGCGGTGTCCGCCAACTGGAGAAGCAAATCAACAAAGCCTTCCGCAAGTTGGCCTACCTGAAAGCACTCGACGGGAAGTTGCCTTATACGAAGATCACCCCCGACAAACTCACCGACCTTCTTGGCAAGCCCCCATTCTACCGCGACATCTACCAAGGCAATGACTATGCCGGTGTGGTGACGGGATTGGCATGGACGAGTGTAGGAGGAGAGATTCTATTCATCGAGACCTCACTCAGCAAAGGCAGAGGCTCGAAACTCACACTGACAGGCAACTTAGGCGATGTGATGAAAGAATCGGCCGTGATAGCCCTGGAATACGTGAAAGCCCATATCGACGTTTTGGGTGTGGACTACCGCATTTTTGACCAGTGGAACATTCATATCCACGTGCCAGAGGGAGCGACCCCGAAAGACGGTCCTTCCGCCGGCATCACCATCGCCACCTCTATCGCCTCGGCTCTCACCCAGCGCAAGGTGCGCCGCAACACCGCCATGACCGGCGAGATCACCTTGCGCGGCAAGGTGCTTCCTGTGGGTGGCATCAAGGAGAAGATTCTCGCTGCCAAGCGTGCCGGCATCACCGACATCGTGATGTGCAAGGACAACCGCAAAGACATCGAGGAGATTCCCGCCATGTATCTGAGCGGTGTGGAATTCCATTACGTGGAGAATGTGCAAGACGTGTGGAATTTCGCCCTCACTGATGAGTTGGTGGACAATCCCATGCTGCTGACTGTTGACGATGCAACCACCCAATCAGAGTAGCCATGACCTTCGACCTCCAGCATACCGACCCCTTCAGCGATGCCCGTGCAGGATTGCTGTCGACCGACCATGGGCAGGTGGAGACACCTATTTTCATGCCTGTCGGCACCTGCGGCACCGTGAAAGGTGTGCATTTCAGTGAGTTACGGGAACAGATCAATGCTCAGATCATCCTGGGCAACACCTATCACCTCTATCTCCGTCCGGGTCTCGACGTGCTGCGCTCCGCTGGCGGTCTTCACCGTTTCAACACATGGGATCGCCCGATACTCACCGACAGCGGTGGTTTTCAAGTATTCTCTCTCACCGGCATCCGCAAGTTGCGTGAGGAAGGTTGTGAGTTCAGGTCCCATATCGACGGATCAAAGCATGTGTTCACCCCAGAGAATGTCATTGACACCCAACGGGTGATCGGTGCCGACATCATGATGGCCTTCGACGAATGTCCTCCCGGCGACAGCGACTACGCCTATGCCCGCAAGAGTCTGGGTCTCACCCAGCGCTGGTTAGACCGCTGCGTGCGGCGCATGCAGGAGACCGCCCCCCTCTACGGCCACCAGCAGAGTCTGTTTCCCATCGTGCAAGGTTGCACTTACAAGGACCTCCGCATCGAAGCCGCCCATCATGCCGCAGACAAGGGAGCCGACGGTTACGCCATCGGCGGTCTTGCCGTCGGAGAGCCTACGGAGACTATGTATGAGATGATCGAGGTGGTAAACGGCATCCTGCCCAAAGACCGCCCCCGCTATCTGATGGGTGTCGGCACTCCGCAGAATATCCTTGAGGCCATCGAGCGCGGCGTCGACATGTTCGACTGTGTGATGCCCACCCGCAACGGCCGCAACGCCAATCTGTTCACCTACGAGGGTACGATGAACATGCGCAACAAGAAATGGGAGAAAGACTTCTCCCCTATCGACCCCAACGGCTGTCCGATAGACCGTCTGCATACAAAGGCCTACCTGCACCACCTTTTCAAGGCACAGGAACTACTGGCCCTTCAGATAGCCAGTATTCATAACCTGGCCTTTTACCTGCGTCTGGTGGGCGATGCCCGCCGCCACATCATCGCAGGCGACTTCACCCAATGGAAAGCGAGCATCATCCAGCAGTTGGGCACACGGATATAAGCCCTACTGCCTCACCGCTAAAATTGAACAAAAAAACCGACAAGAGATGAAAATAGCGACCATACGACGTTATCACACCCCACTGAGGTGGCTACGCAGCCTTCGCAAGTTTTCCGCGCGCTGCTGGCATGGTATCGTATGGCTTTGGCAACTATTGAAGAGAATCAGTCCCACCCGGTTGATGAAACGTCTCGACTGGTATATCATCAAGAAGTTTATCGGCACCTATATCTATGCCATCATTCTCATCATCTCGATCGCCATCGTATTCGACGTGAATGAGAACCTGGCAAAGTTTTCGGAGTACAAAGCCCCGCTGAAGGCCATCGTCTTCGACTATTATGCCAACTTCGTTCCCTTCTATGCCAATCTCTTCAGTCCGCTGTTTGTCTTCATTGCCGTGATTTTCTTCACGTCAAAATTGGCCGGCAACTCCGAGATCATCTCCATGCTTGCCTCAGGGGTCTCCTTCCGCCGTCTTCTGCGACCCTACATGGTGTCGTGTGTCATCATCTCCCTTGTCACGTTCTACCTTGGCGCCTATGTCATTCCCCACGGCACGGTGATCCGGCAGAATTTCGAGACGATGTATAAAAACAAGCGTAAGAACACCTCTGCTGAAAACGTGCAGATGCAGGTTGACCAAGGTGTGATCGCCTATATCCAGTATTATGACAACACACGCAAAGTAGGCTATGGGTTCTGTCTCGACAAATTTGAGAACAAGAAACTCGTGAGCCACCTCACAGCTTCGCAGATCAGTTATGACACGATCAGCGACAGCAAATACTACTGGCAGATCTACAACTGGAAAGTGCGTGAGTTGCATGGTCTGAAGGAGACCATCACCCAAGGTGGCAAAAAAGACACGCTGATCATGATGGAGCCCACCGACCTGGTCTACTCGAAAGGACAGCAGGAGACATTCACCATCGATGAATTGCTCGACTACATCTCCAAGCAGCAAAGCCGCGGTTCGAGCAATGTGGTGCAATATGAGGTGGAATACCATAAGCGCATTGCCACGTCGTTTGCCTCCTTTATCCTCACCATCATCGGTGCGTCGCTTTCATCACGCAAGCGCAAAGGCGGCATGGGTCTTTACTTGGGTATCGGTCTTGTGCTGAGTTTCAGTTACATCATGCTGCAGACGGTCTCCTCCACGTTCTCCATCAACGCTGGTTTTCCACCGATGATCGCCGCATGGGTTCCCAACATGATTTTCGCCGTCGTGGCCTATCTTTGCTACCGCCAGGCTCCCGATTAGCCTTCACCAACACTCCATGACTTGTCAGCCAGCGGGCCACATTATTATTATATAAGATCAACGTGTAAACATGAGATTTGACGAACTGTATTTGAACGACAACATCCTCGACGCGCTCGATGACATGCGTTTCGAGACATGTACCCCCATACAAGAGAAATGCATCCCAGAAATTCTTGACGGTCGCGATATTATCGGTGTCGCCCAGACAGGCACCGGCAAGACCGCCGCTTATCTCCTCCCGATTCTCAGTCTGATAGACGATGGCTATTATCCTGAGGATGCCATCAACTGTGTCATCATGAGTCCGACCCGAGAACTAGCCCAACAGATCGACCAGGCGATGGAAGGTTTTGGCTATTATCTCGAAGGCATCAGCAGTGTGGCCGTATATGGCGGCAATGACGGCAACCGCTATGACCAGGAAACGAAAGGTCTGCAATTGGGCGCCAATGTGGTGATCGCCACTCCTGGCCGTCTCATCAGCCATATCACCATGGGGCATGCCGACCTGAGCCGGCTGTCATTTTTCGTTCTTGACGAGGCAGACCGGATGCTCGACATGGGATTTAGCGACGACATCATGAAGATCGCCAGCCAGATTCCCTCCAGTTGCCAAACCATCATGTTCTCAGCGACCATGCCCCAGAAGATCGAGCAACTGGCCAAGACGCTGCTCAAAGACCCGGTGGAAGTGAAGTTGGCTGTGAGCCGTCCTGCAGACAACATTCTCCAACTGGCCTATGTATGCCATGAGAATCAGAAACTGGGCATTATCCGGCATCTGTTCCAGAACAACCAACTGAGCCGTGTGATTATCTTCTCTGGGTCGAAACAGAAAGTGAAAGAGATCAACCGTTCGCTTCGCCAGATGCACATCAACAGCGGTGAGATGCACTCCGACCTCTCCCAACAACAACGCGATGAAATGATGTATCATTTTAAGAGCGGTCAGGTGGATGTGCTTGTCGCGACCGACATCGTAGCCCGTGGCATAGACATTGATGACATCGCCACGGTGATCAACTATGACGTGCCTCACGACTCCGAAGATTATGTTCACCGCATCGGGCGCACAGCCCGTGCCCAGCGCGACGGGAAAGCCATCACGTTTGTCAGAGGCCGTGAGATTGGTGACTTCATGCAGATAGAGAAATTCCTGGGCTATGAGGTCGAGAAGTCTCCCCTCCCCGACGGTCTTGGTGAAGGTCCTGCTTATGAGCCGATGAGCCGTGGCTCCCGCAGAGGTCAAGGACGCAAAGGAAAGCCCGACAGAAGAGGAAGACGCGGAAAAGATCATGCGAAAAGAAGTCCCCAAAAGCAGAAATCTGCAGAAGTGAAATCACCAAAAGACCAGTCTTCTGTCACTCAGGCCGAACAAAAGAGCGACCAAAAGCCGCGTCGGCGCAAAAAACGTCACTCCAAGCCCGCTCAGAGCGAACAAAATGTCACCCCGGAGAATTGACATATATCAAAAATAAAAGAAAACAGGCGTTTATCCGCCTATTTTACTCACAAAAAGCAGAAAAAGTGACTTTTTTCTGCTTTTTTGTTATTTTTTCTTTCATTTTGTTTGTTGGTTAAAAAAATATATTTACCTTTGCACCCGTCATTAAACATTTGAGCATTTTGACAACCAAATAAAAGTAAAAAGATTATGATCGCATCAAAAGTTGTGGAGAATCTTCAGCAGAGATTCCCTAACGAGCCTGAATACATTCAGGCTGTGAGCCAGGTATTAGGTTCTATTGAGGAAGAGTACAACAAGCACCCCGAATTTGAGCGTGCCAACCTTATTGAGCGTCTGTGCATCCCCGACAGGATCATCTCTTTCCGTGTGACATGGACCGACGACAAAGGTAACGTTCAGACCAACATGGGTTATCGTATCCAGCACAACAATGCGATTGGCCCCTACAAAGG
>CADCQC010000203.1 GCA_902803455.1 uncultured Prevotellaceae bacterium | reverse complement strand
CTCTCCCATGATACCCTTTCCGAGCGGACTGCAGAGCGTCTTGCCCAACTGATGGCCGTAGTTCTCGCGCAACCCTGCCGCGGCAGCACGCTCATTCAGTTTTTTGGCATCGAGGATGAACCGCAATTCGTCGATATCCGTCGTCGTGGCGAAATCATAGACCTTGCGCAAGGTAAGGGTCACGTCGCCTTCTCCCTCGCTTTCGTCAGCGGTATGGGTATCGAGAAGATCGGCGACCACCTGATCGTCACGGCGCAGGAAGACGAAATGTGTGTGGTGCCCCTTGATGATGGCCTCGGCCTCATGACCGCTGGCAAGACAGAGGGCACGGATATAGAGTTTGTCGGGATCATTCTCCTCAAGGGCCACCTCAATACGGCCCTCATCGATAAAACGCTTTCCACGGGCGACAGCATCACGGTCACATTCCTTGAGGACTTCCAACTGATATTCCGACTTGCCGATCAGGGCACCCAGCGCCACCGCGATAGGAAGGCCGATCATCCCTGTCCCGGGAATGCCCACCCCCATCGCGTTTTTCAGGATATTGGCACTCAGGCGCAGACAGATTTTCTCGGGCTGATAACCAAGCAACTCCCGTGCACGCGCCACGCACAAAGCGACAGCGATCGGCTCGGTGCAGCCTACCGCAGGCACCACCTCACGGTGCATCAGACGGATGATGGCAGATCGTTCTTCTTTTGGCAACATAAGCATCTTAAAATAGTGATGCAAAATTAAAGAATAAATCACGAAAAAGAAATTTTCATGGTCAAAAAATTGCCGCATTCAAAAAAATCCACTAACTTTGCAACCGAAATTATTAGATAGAGCAATGAAAGGCTGAATTCCGGCAGCAATGCTGGAATTCAACATTTTTTTGCATCCAATGACAATCGATTAACTTTAAACAAACAGATAACATCATGACTTACATGTCGCAAGAAGGCTACGACAAAATGATAGCCGAACTACAACGCCTGGAGTCTATTGAACGACCAAAAGCATCGGCAGCGATTGCCGAGGCACGTGACAAAGGTGACCTGAGTGAGAATTCCGAATATGATGCCGCCAAAGAGGCACAGGCCCATCTGGAAGACAAGATCAACCGCCTGAAAATGAGCATCGCAGAAGCAAAGATCGTAGACACTTCTCGCCTGAGCTCTGATGCGGTGCAGATCATGTCGAAAGTGGAGATGACCAACCTGACGACGAAGGCCAAGATGACCTATACCATCGTGAGCGAGAATGAAGCCAACCTGCGTGAGGGCAAAATCTCCATCAAGACCCCCATCGCCCAGGGCCTGCTCAACAAAAAGGTGGGTGACGAGGTGGAAATCCAGATTCCACGCGGCACGATACGGCTGAGAATTGACAATATTTCCATCTAACCCCAAACTTTATTATATATGTCTATATTCTCGAAAATCGCAGCTGGCGAGATTCCCAGCTACAAGTGCGCAGAGAACGAGAAATTCTATGCCTTTCTCGACATCAACCCCCTTGCCAAGGGCCACACCTTAGTGATTCCTCGCCGCGAGGAGGACTATCTCTTCGACCTCTCCGATGAAGAACTGGCAGAAATGGCTGTCTTCGCCAAACGTGTGGCAATAGCCATCAAGAAGGCCTTCCCCTGTGTGAAGGTAGGCATGGCTGTGCTCGGACTGGAGGTGCCCCACGCACATATCCATCTCGTTCCGATGCAGAGCGAGAAAGACATGCTCTTCTCCAATCCCAAACTGCAACTCTCCAAAGAGGAGTTTGAGGAGATCGCAGCGAAGATCCGCGAGGAATTCAAATGAAATCCTCGCCGAGCTTCATCTGAACTTCATTGAAGAATTTTCTTATCTGTGCTGATGTCTCGCCTTTTTTGCAGATCATCAGCACATTTTCATTCTCCACCACGATATATCCGTTGAGGCCGTTGAACACCCCCAGCCTCCCCTTTGGCAACTTGATGATGTTGTCGTTGCAAGCCTCTAGCATCACATCGCTGTCGAGCACCACATTATCTCCTTCCCATTTCCTCTCTGCCTCATAGATGGAATGCCAGGTGCCCAGGTCTGCCCATCCGAAGTCGCAGAGCATCACGAAAGCGTCGTCGGCGTTTTCCAGCACACCATAGTCGATCGACAGGTTGGGGAAAAGTGTGAAATATTCCCACACATAATGGGCCTCGTCGTCGATGCTGCTGATGGAGCAGGCGTCGGTCTCCATCTGCCGGAATGGAGCGGGCATGATCTCCTTGCAGTGTTTGAGCAGATGGCGGGCGTTGGAAACGAAGATGCCCGTATTCCACAAGAACTCCCCGCTATCGACGAAGACCTGGGCGAAGTTGCGCTCTGGCTTCTCGGTGAACGACTGCACGGAGAACATCTTACCGTTCTCGTCGCCATCCCCCATCTGTATATAGCCATAGCCCGGCTCCGGTCTTGACGGACGGACACCCATCGCGATGATGCCATCGTGGTGGGCCACGAACTCCAAGCCACTCTTCAGGTTTTCCTCAAACTCCTCCTGTCCGATAATCGCCTGGTCGGAGGGCATGATGATGATATTGGCATCAGGACACACCTTGAGGATGTTGTAGCATCCCCAGGTGACGCTGGGCGCCGTATTGCGGTTGATCGGTTCACCGATGAAGTTCTCCTTGGGGAGCATGGGCAACTGTTCCATGGCGATGGGAGCGAAATCATCGTTGGTGGTGACATATATATTCTCTGTGGGGATGATGGTGGCAATGCGGTCGTAGGTCTGTTGCAGCAAGGTTCGTCCGGCTCCGAAAAGGTCGATGAACTGTTTGGGGTAATTGACTCTGCTGCAAGGCCACAATCTTCTACCGCGTCCTCCCGCAAGAATTACGCAGAAATCCTTTGAATTTGTCGACATTTAGTATTCAGATTTAAATTGCACGTGCTAATATACGTTATTTAAACGATAAAATTAAGTTTTTAGTGTTTTTTCAGCTAAAAATTTGTCAATTCATTTTTTATATGTATCTTTGCACCGCAAAAAGCCCAGATGGCGGAATCGGTAGACGCGCTGGTCTCAAACACCAGTGGGGCAACCCGTGCCGGTTCG
>CADCQC010000202.1 GCA_902803455.1 uncultured Prevotellaceae bacterium | reverse complement strand
GTTTTGCAGCAGCAGATACCTTCCGACATCGTCACTGCACTGGCAATGACTTCCGATGGAAGCATTATGGCTGGTACTTATGGAAATGGTATCGCTAAGTTTGATGGTCACCGATTTATTCCTCTCTTTTCAGAGTATCCTTTTCTCAAATATGTGAAAGCCATGGTTGCCGACAAGCATGGTCATCTGTGGGTGGCTACTGTGGATAGGGGAGTGGTCAGAATCGGAACAGACGAAAAGGTAGAGAATTTTACAACGGATAATTCTGAATTGATGTCAAATGGTATCCTTTGCCTTGCTTATGATAAGATGAATGATGTCATTTATATCGGCACTTCAACGGGTGTGTCTGTTTACGATTGTGCAAAAAAACAATTCAAACAAATCAAACAGTTTGAACAATTGCATGGATCCTTTGTGACCTCTTTGATGATCTGCGACCACAATGATTTATTCGTTGGCAGTAGAAACGGATTGTGGATTTATCAGCAAAAAGATGGTGCCATGTATCATCTCACCACCGAAGAGGGATTGTCACATAATAATATTAAGGCGTTGGCAAAAAGTGGCAATCGAGTGTGGGCAAGCACGGACAATGGGCTGACTTGTATTACCGCCCGGAAAAAGGAGAACGGACAACAAGCCTACATTAGTTTTCCTTTCTTGGATGATGATGGCTTGCACAATGTCGTCTTCTCCGATGATGCCGCACTGTCAACCGCTGATGGTACTGCTCTCATGGGGAGTTTCACTGGATATGTCAGCATCTTGTCGGAAAACATGATTCCACACTATCGTCAACTGAAGGTATTGTTTACAGAATATACTATTAATGGGAGTGAGGATAAGAGTTCTTTCGAGGATTTCACCATCCATCATAACGATAATCTTAGCATTTCTGTATCGGCTATGGTGCCGGTTCTTTGTAAGAAAATCAATTATTTCTACCGTTTCAAGGGGGATAGCACCTGGATGAAAGTGCCGGGCAATATCTTGCATTTTGTATCGTTGAATCCTGGCAGTTATGTGTTGCAGGTAAAAGCTGAACTGCCGGGAATGATGGAGAGTGAGATTGCTGAGTTGCCGATCAAAGTGCTGCCGCCTCTCTGGATGACTACACCGGCCGTCATCCTCTATCTGCTCATTATCGCCCTCATCATTTATGCAATCTACAGAATACTGAGACAACGGCAAGAAAAAGAACTTGCCATTAAACAGCTGGAGGTCAATCTCAAAAAATATGAGATGGAGGAGGATAAAATCAGATTCTTCACCAATATCAGCCATGACCTCAAAACTCCACTGACGCTCGTGGTCGCTCCTCTTGAGAAAATAAGGGGCATCAACTTGCCTGCACCGATCAAAACTGAGTTGGATGTGGCGTGGAGAAACGCAAGACAACTCTATGACTTGGTTCTCCAGTTGCTTGACTTCCGAAAATTGGATGAAGGAATGGATCAACTGAATCTCAAACATGGAGATATCGTGGACTTCGTTAGACATACCATAAACGACTTTTCTTATTATGCTTCACGAAAGCTGATTCATCTGCAGTTGCAACTGCCAGCAAATCCTGTGGAGATCAACTTCGATGAGAACAAAATGCGTAGGATCATTACCAACCTGTTGTCAAATGCTTGTAAATATAATAACGAGAATGGTTCTGTGATGGTCTCTCTCCAATTCAATAAAAAAGATAATCAGCAACAGATGGTGTTCAACATAGCCGATACGGGAATCGGTATCAAAGATAAACAACATATCTTCAAACGGTTTATGCAGGAAACACATGGACAAGAACAGGAAGGTAGCGGACTTGGACTGCATATCGTAAAAAAATATGTCGACATGATGAAGGGGAATATCACGGTGACTGATAATCAACCTAATGGAACGGTCTTTTGCATCACGCTACCGTTGAGCGAATCCTTGGAAACCAATGTCGGAGAAACGACAATTACGGAAACGGTCTCGTTGGCTGACGGCGTCATCTCGGAACAAACGATACCAGAGAGACCTGTCATACTGGTGGTGGAAGATAATATGGATGCAAGGCTATTCTTGCAGCGTAGCCTGGACGATGAATATGTTGTCCTTTTGGCAACGAATGGAAAAGACGCTCTTAACGTATTGGAGCAAAACGATAACGTCAATCTGGTGATCAGCGATGTGATGATGCCCGAAATGGATGGGATAACATTCTTCCAGCATATCAAAGGCAACATCAAATATTCTCACATTCCTGTGATCTTTCTCACGGCAAAGAGTGGTGAAGAGAATATCGTGGCTGGACTGCAAGAAGGGGTGGCAGATTATATCACCAAACCGTATAGTCTCACTGTACTCAGATTGCGGATCAAAAAAATATTGGAATGGACACAGAATGTGCATACCAAGGTGGCTAACGGTATTGAAATCAAACCAAGTGAGATAACGGTGAGTTCTCTTGATAAGGAACTGATTGCTCGTGTGATCTCTCATATTGAGGAAAACATACAGAATGCTGATTATTCGGTTGTACAACTGAGCAGTGCTGTAGGTATGACCAGAGGACATCTCTACAAAAAACTCATGGCCATCACGGGTAAGTCACCATTGGAATTCATAAGGATCATCAAAATCAAAAGGGGAAAGAGCCTGCTCGACCAGGGAAAAACCAATATCTCTGAAGTGGCGGATATGGTGGGCTTCTCTGCCAAACAGTTCTCTCATTATTTTAAAGATATGTATAATGAGACACCGTCTGATTATTTGAAAAAACAAAAATTGTCATAAGCTTCACATACTGGGGCATGATGAAACGAAAGAATCATGGTTCCATCTGCAAAGATGGATGTCATAAAGGATGATAATAGTAGAACATCAATCACATACAGGAAACCATAATTATCAAATCTGATGAAAGAGCAAAACCTAAGGCGATGCTTGTTGGTGCTCGGAGCACTGATGACCATGACCTTTATGAAGGCTGGCAAGTACCAGAATTTTAAAGTCTCAACTTATATCCGCGCACAGGACGTGGCACGGATGGATGATGACAAGTTTCTGAAATCCACATGGGAGACAGTGAGCAGTCAGGTGGACCTCGACAAAATCTATCTGGAGACTCATCGAGATGCATTCACTGTTCCTGAGAAAACACTCACAAAAGTCAAGAAATTCTTCTCGTCAAAAGGTTTGGAGGTGGGGGGAGGAATCACCTTCACACGGTCCGAACCAACCGATTTCGAAACTTACAGTTACGCGCGTGAGGAGGAACGGCAGCAGGTAAAGCGTATCGCTGAATTTACCGCCAGGTTTTTCGACGATTTCATTTTGGATGACTTCTTCTTCATCGACTTGAAAAATGATGATGAGATAGCGGCGAAGGGTAATAAGAGTTGGACGGAATACCGGCTCAAACTCATGGCGGAGGCTGGACGTGAACTGGTGGTGAATCCGGCAAAGGCTGTCAACCCTAAGGTGAAAGTGATCATCAAATACCCCAACTGGTATGATCATTTTCATGGCTTGGGCTTTAATCTGGAAGAGGAACCGACTTATTTTGATGGGTTGTGGACGGGTACGGAAACACGTGATCCAGCTTCGGCACAGCACTTGCAAAACTATCTGAGTTATAATATCGTGCGCTATTTCGACAATATCGCTCCCGGGAGAAATGGGGGAGGATGGGTGGATGCTGGGGGCATTCACATGAGCATGGACCGCTATGCAGAACAGCTGCATCTCACCATGTTGTCGCGTACACCTGAAATCATCCTTTGGAACTATATGCAGTTGGCTGAGGTGAAAATCACTCCGGCTATGCGGGCACCATGGCAATCTGACGGGGGCAACAGTTTCAGGTATGACGAGATGGTGGCTCCTTTCACTAAAAATGGAAAAACCATCACGCCGACCACCATGGCACGTTTTGCTAACCAGACCCTCCATCAGACCGACCAGCTGTTGGGGGCTTTGGGAAAACCGATCGGACTGGTTTCTTATAAACCTTACCATTCTTCTGGAGAGGATTTCCTGCAAAATTATTTAGGAATGATCGGACTGCCCATGGATATGCATCCTCAATGGGTCAATGACCGGCAGCAGATCCTCCTGACACAACAGGCGGCCAAAGATCCGCAGATTGTTGAGAAAATCAAACAACAACTGAGAAAAGGTGGGGATGTCATCATCACTACGGGATTACTAAAGGTCATCAAAGATCAACTCGCTGATGTGGTGGAACTCTATTGTGGCGACCTCAAGGCAATCGTCAATGATTTTGGAATGGCGGGAAAGGCTGACCGGGAGTTCATCATCCCGCAGGTAAAATATTTTACCAATGATGCGTGGGAGGTGGTCAGCGCTGGACGTCCACTCACAGGTGGCGTGTCGGGATATCCCATCCTGTTGCGTGACACCTATTCTAAAGGAATTCTTTTTGTGCTCACCATTCCTGACGACTTCGGCAATCTGTATGACTTTCCCGCACCTGCTCTCAATATCATCCGGCATGCCATGAGCAAGGATGTGGGGGCGTATATTGAAGGGCCTTCCAAGGTGTCGCTGTTCCCATACGACAATAAAACGATGGTGGTGGAAAACTTCAACGACAAGGCGGTCAATTTGAGAGTAGTGATCAATTCAAAAGTGAAATCATTGCGTAACCTCATCACCGGAGAACAGCTGAAACCGGCTGATGTGGTCATCTCCCGTCGCCGATTCTTCGGATATACCGACGGACAGACGGTATTTGATGTGCAACTGCCTGCTCATAGTTATGTCGGATTGGGCTATTGATGTAGGATGTGCCGCTAAATAGTCCCTATAAACCAATCATGCAGATCATTTTTGTTTACGAAAAGCTTAAAATATATGATAAGGAAATTGTTTTTTTCATCAGATAAGATGTGGTCGTTTTACGTAAAAAACATCTTCGTCTTGGTGGCAGTCTGCTCTTTTGTGACGATGGGAAAGGCACAGACACATACGTCTGAACTGTTGCAGCATGAGTCACAAATAGAGTCAATCATCAAAAGCATGACCTTGGAGGAGAAAATAGCCATGCTCCATGGCAAAAACATGTTTTCTTCTGAGGGCATCCCAAGGTTGGGTATTGCTGACATGGAATATGCTGACGGACCTTTTGGCATACGGGAGGAGATGGAACCTCATTCGTGGAATTCTGCTCACCTGAAAACGGATTCTGCCACTTTCTTTCCCACTGGTTCGGCTTTGGCTGCTACATGGAGCACCTATTGGGCTTTTCTATATGGAAAAGGCATGGGGCATGAGGCAAGGTTGAGGGGAAAGGATATGATCCTTGGACCTGCTATCAATATCCAACGGATTCCTACCGGCGGCAGGACGTACGAATATATGAGCGAAGATCCTTTGCTCAGTGGGGCATTGGCTGTGGCCTATACTCGTGGTGTGCAGGAGACAGGGACTGCCGTGTGCCTCAAGCATTATGCGCTCAATAACCAGGAGGATTATCGTGGATTCGTGGATGTGCGGATCTCACCTCGTGCCATGCATGAGATTTATCTCCGTCCGTTTGAGATGGCTGTGCGTGAGGGGGATGCATGGGGTGTCATGGCTGCCTATAACAAGGTTAACGGACGGTGGTGCTCTGAAAATGAACCGTTGCTCAACCATATCCTGCGTCAGCAATGGGGCTTCCCGGGCATGGTGATCAGCGACTGGGGTGGAGTGCATTCCACAGTGGATGCCGTCACATCTGGGATGAAT
>CADCQC010000201.1 GCA_902803455.1 uncultured Prevotellaceae bacterium | reverse complement strand
TATCGCTCTCACGGAAATCGACAGCGCGCATTATGTGCTTCATAGAATCGTGAAAATGACGGGGGATAGCATCGTGCTCAAAGGTGACCATAATAAAACCGTCGAACAAGCACGCAAACAGGAGGTCATGGCTATAGTGAGAGATATTGAGATCGGGGGGGCGGCCCGTTCTGTGCTACGTTCTACGGATGGCATGGTGGGTGAATCGGCCGTTTTTCAGAAAAATCCCAACATCTTTCTTGATTGTCGTAATGGACATGCCATCGTGGTCGATACCTTAGAGAAATGTGTGGATATGCGGCGGATAATCGATTTCAATGATACCGCACTGCTGTTGTGGAAGGCCACTCCCCATGAGATGTTCCGTATTCAAGACATGGCGGACATCCTCTTGGAGAATTATGAGATCGATAGTCTGAAAGCAAAAAAAGATTGCATCCAACTGGTTGACATTTGGATGCAATATGGATTGGTGAAAATCAGACAATAATCAGTCGCCCTTCACCATCATGCGATGGTTCTTCAATTCATTGTCCTCATCAAACAATAAATTGCGGAGAAACATCACTAAATATTGGGTGGTGGGATAGACGCCTTGGTGCATGTTCGTATAGCATGCACGCACAATGGCATTGCGGAAATACCAGGCCTCACGATAAAAAGTGTCGTTGCGCAAACGGTAACCACGTGAGAGCAAATATTTTAGGGCATACACAAAAGTCGTGCGGCTGTTGGCATATTGGAAGGCATTGACCATGAAGAGACGGGCAATGAAATTGCTGTAGTTCTGCAGACGATGACTTTCTGAAAGCGCATCATAGTTGGTGTTGCGCTCCACGGCAAACAGGTAGTCTAATTGTGCTTCTATCTGATCCGAAGGAGGATATATCACGGTGGAATTGGCTAGCACCCATTCCTTTTTGCTTGCAGTATGCTCACGAAACTTCCCGGAATTGTGGTAGATGCCGTGAAACATGTGGCGATGGACATTGGCAAAACCTTCCGGAGATAAGTCAAAGTCATCTGACATCAATATTTCCACGATGCGGACGGCCACCTTGTCGGTCTCCTCCTCATGATGGATCTGATGGCTGCCGCTCTCCTTGTGTAAAAGATGATAAAAATCATGCACTTCCTGATGTGTGCGTGGCAAATCAATCTCCCCCTCAATATGACGGGAGATGATGGGGAACAGATGCTCGGATGGCTTGAGCGATACCACTGACTGGATGCCAAAGGAGGTCAGCCAAAAATAACAGTATTCACGCTCTTGGGAATTGCTGCTCTTGAGGTATTTTTCTATTGTCGACATAGTTTATCTAAAGTCTTTTCGTTCGTGGTTAGTAGACAGACTGCAAAAATAATGATTTGTTGACAAAACCACAAAAAAAACGTAAACTTTTAGGTACAAAAATGATATTCCTTGCCTTTTTATCTGCTGGCCTTTAGTAAAAATATTATTCGATGGTCTGTCGTGACTTGTCACGTCGATATTGGAGAGGGTTCTCACCCCGGAGACGCTTGAAAAACTTGGAGAAAGAGGCCTGATCGGAAAAATGAAGTTTCATACTGATTTGCTGGATGCTCAGATTGGTGGTCTTCAATAGCCAGCATGCCTCCAACATTAAATGACGATTGATATAATTGGCCACTGTCATATGAGAAATGTTCTTCACGATCATCGACAGATAACGGGGAGTGATGCATAATGAATCGGCATAGAACGTGATGTCGTGATGCTCGCAGAAATGTTGGCGCAACAATTTGTTGAACTCGATGAACAACTCATACGAACGATGGTTCAGATAGGATGATTGGGCGTTTTGCTCAATCGCCGACATGGTGTCGGAGAGCAACAGACCATAGAGTGACTGCAAGGATTCTGTCGTGTGGTTGTGACAGTGAGTGATGTGACCCATGATGACCTTGAATATCGTGCGGAAGTTCTCTCGCTCTTCATTGGTGATGTGCATCACCGGGTTGTCTTCGTTGACCAAAGAGAAAGTGGCTGATTGGTATACGTTGCGCGCCATTGGACAGTCATATACGAAACTTGAACTGACAATCAGACATAAAGCATAGTAATCATCACTCATTGAAACAAGGACCGGTGGGATGTGAGGAGGAAAAATCAAATAACTGCCTTCATGGATCGTGATCTCGTGCTTGCCAAATTTGATGGTGGCTTCTCCTTTCTCAAAAAGTGCATAGATATAACTGTTGACAGATGTCTTCACCTGATTGGTGTCTAAACGGAGGTTTCTGTCAACATACTGGCACGCTATTTTGCCTTTCCATGATTGTGCGCTTGTGGATGATTCTAAATTTATCATTTTATTTTTTTTGGCGTTTTGTGTTGGTTTCTGCAAAAATAATGTATATTTGTAAATTAAACAATTTTTTGAGAAGATAACATTTGCTGAATCAGCTTTTTTTGAATTTTTAATAGTTA
Organism: uncultured Prevotellaceae bacterium; assembly: GCA_902803455.1. Lineage (GTDB taxonomy): Bacteria > Bacteroidota > Bacteroidia > Bacteroidales > Bacteroidaceae > Prevotella. The sequence goes on along the minus strand of CADCQC010000201.1, from coordinate 11,168 downwards.
TTATTGTTATGAAGCGTATATTATTTGTCTGTCTTGGTAATATTTGCCGGTCACCGGCAGCAGAAGAAATCATGAGGGTAATGATCAAAAACAGAAAACTTGAAAAGCAATTTGATGTCGATTCCGCTGGCTTGGGAGATTGGCATGTGGGGCAACTGCCCGACCAGAGAATGATGAGGCATGGCGACAGGCATGGATATCATATTCGCAGTAGGGCAAGACTGTTTACACCCGACGATTTCGACCACTTCCATCTGATCGTAGGGATGGACCAAAACAACGTCGATGAAATAAAAGCCATGGCCAGAAGCCCCTATGATTATCAAAAAATCGTGGGGATGGCGCGTTTCCTGCGGCATCATCCCATGCACAGATCCGTTCCTGATCCCTATTATGGGGGAGACGCTGGGTTTGAACTTGTGATAGAATTGCTGGAGGATGCCTGTGAGGGCTTGCTCGACCATTTGCTCACAAGGAGGTAATCATAATGGGAGCATCGTATTCCATCTTGATGATCATTGTGATGGTCTGTTGATAGTTAAATATTGATAATAATACCCACAGGCCAACTGATAGTCGCTATTTTTTTATTAATTTTGCAATTTGTAAAACACCTTATTTATAATATATAACAGCATTATGAAACCAACATTGTTACTCCTCGCGGCAGGCATGGGAAGCCGATACGGAGGACTCAAGCAACTTGATGGACTGGGACCAAATGGTGAGACCATCATGGATTACTCCATTTACGATGCCATCAAGGCAGGATTCGGAAAAATCGTCTTCGTCATCAGAAAAGATTTTGAACAAGACTTCCGTCAAAAAATACTTTGCAAATATGAAGGTCATATTCCCGCAGAACTTGTCTTCCAGGGCCTCGACGCACTGCCAGAAGGCTTTTCTGTGCCGGAAGGAAGGGTAAAACCATGGGGCACCAACCATGCCGTGATGATGGCGGCAAAGGCCATCAAAGAGCCTTTCTGTGTGATCAACTGCGATGATTTCTATAACAGAGATGCCTTTATGGTGATTGGCAAGTTCCTTGCTGATCTGCCTGAGGGAAGTACCAACAAATATGCCATGGTGGGATTCAGAGTGGGCAATACGCTCTCTGAGAACGGTACTGTGGCGCGTGGTATCTGCTCCACCAATGAGCAAGGTAACTTGACAACTGTCGTGGAGAGAACAGAGATTATGAGGGTCAATGGCCCGATATGCTATAAAGACGAGGTGGGAGAGTGGATTCCTGTCGATGATAATACACCTGTCAGCATGAATATGTGGGGATTCACACCCGATTATTTTGAGCATAGCGAGGCTTTCTTCAAGGCTTTCCTCAGTGATCCTAAAAATATGGAGAACCTGAAGGCAGAGTTCTTCATCCCGCTGATGGTCAACAAGTTGATAAATGAAAATACGGCTACTGTGAAGGTGCTCGATACCACCAGCAAGTGGTTTGGTGTCACCTACTCAGCCGACAGACCAAGTGTTGTGGAGAAAATTCAGCAACTGATCGACGAGGGAGTTTATCCTCAAAAATTGTTTGAATAAGTAGACTTACTATATTGTAAATCCTTTACGATCGCATTTTGCGATCAGTCAAAGGCAAAAGCCATCCGTTGGCTTTTGCCTTTGATGTAAACTATGATTTTTTATGAAACTGGATCTGCTCAGTGATGCTCAGGTGGCATCACTCAACCAATTGATTGATGCGGCACAGCATATCATCGTTTGTGCGCATAAAAGTCCGGATGGAGATGCGCTTGGAGCTGTCTTGGCATGGGGGGAGTTTCTTAGAAAAAAAGGGAAAGAGACGATGCTCGTGGTGCCTGACGCTTATCCCGACTTTCTCAAATGGATGCCGGGCAACGAGCGGGTGTTGAGATATGACAAAAAGAAAGACATCGTGGATCAGGCTTTCAAACAAGCCGATCTGGTCTTTTGTCTCGATTTCAACAATCCCCAAAGGGTCCTCGATATGCAACAGGTCCTGGAGGAGTCGAAAGCACAGAAAGTGATGATCGACCATCATGAAGACCCCTTGATGGACGAGGCTACCATCTTTTCTTTCCCCAAAATGAGCAGCACTTGTGAGCTGCTCTTCCGGATCATCTGGCAATTGGGGGAGTTTGAGCGCGCACCAAGAAGCATGGCCGTTTGCCTGTACACAGGAATGATGACTGATACGGGGGGATTCACCTACAATTCCTCAAGACCGGAGATATTCACCATCATCGGCCTGTTGCTCACCAAAGGATTCGATAAAGACAAAATTTTCCGCAACGTCTACAACCAACTTTCTGAGTCGTGTATCAGGATGAGGGGATTTGTCATGAGCCAAAAACTCACCGTCGTCCAAGGAAGCCATGCCTGTTATTACACGCTGACCAAAGAGGAGATGAAACGATTTCACTTCCTGAAGGGAGATGCGGAGGGGCTGGTCAATGAACCGCTGAAAATCAAGGGGATGCGATTGTCTATCTCTCTGCGTGAGGATACAGAAAAAGAAAATATCGTTTGGGTAAGCCTCAGGTCGGTCGATCATTATTACTGCAATAAGTTAGCAGAATTGTTTTTCGGGGGAGGGGGACATAAAAATGCGGCCGGTGGAAAGGTGGTCGGTACCATCGAGGATGCGGAGCAAATCACCCTCAAGGCTATTCTTTATTTTGCTACCCATGAGCAATAGGTAGATAATACGGAAAATAGCAAATGAATTTGTTTTTTCTCTCGCTTTTCCGTAACTTTTCCGTAACTTTGCACCGTTTTAACAACGAATCGAGAAATATGAGAAAATTCAGTCTCCTTATGATGGCTATTGCTTGCATCCTTTTACATACGGCTTGCTCGCATACTGAAACCTATGCCGACCAAAAAGAAAGGGAAAGAGATGCCATCAATAGTTTTATACAAAAGAAAGGCATTAAAGTCATCTCTGAACGTGAGTTCAAACAAGACACCATCACCGATGTCAGCAAAAATGAGTTTGTCCTTTTTGAGAACACGGGTGTCTATATGCAAATCGTCAGAAGAGGATGTGGAAAGAAAATCAAAAACGGTGAGACCATCAATGTGCTTTGCAGATTTAATGAGTATAATCTGCTCACCGACTCTCTACATCTCTCCAACAATATCCTGTATTATTCTTCGTTGCCCGACAAAATGGCGGTCACCAATACACTTGGTACCTTTACCGCTTCCTTCGTTTCTGGAGCTATGTCGACAACCTACAAAACTACTTCGGTGCCCGCAGGATGGCTGGTACCCCTGTCTTATATCAATGTAGGAAGAATGGTCAACGAAAATGATGAACTGGCCAAAGTGAATATTATCGTACCACATAGTCAAGGAACTTCTGCTGCTTTGTCAGAGGTGATTCCATGCTATTATGAATTAACATACGAAAGAGGTTTATAATCATGACACTCATCAAATCTATTTCTGGTATCAGAGGAACCATTGGCGGACCTGCCGGCGATACACTCAACCCTCTGGATATTGTCAAGTTTACAGCGGCGTATGCCACTTTCATCAAACGTAATACCACTCAAGCCACCAATAAAATCGTGGTGGGAAGGGATGCGCGCATCTCGGGCGAGATGGTGAGAAGCGTCGTCTGTGGCACGCTTCTCGGAATGGGGTATGATGTCGTTGATATTGGTCTGGCCACTACTCCCACCACAGAATTGGCTGTCACCATGGCAAAGGCGGATGGAGGTATCATCATCACGGCTAGTCATAACCCCCGACAGTGGAACGCCCTCAAACTGCTTAATAGTCAAGGGGAATTCCTGACCAAAGAGGATGGCAATGAGGTGCTGCAGATCGCTGAGAAAGAGGATTTCGTCTTTGCTGAGGTCGACCAGATGGGAAAATATCAGGCGGATGACTCTTTCAACCAACGGCATATCGATGCGGTGATCAACCTCCATCTGGTGGATCAGCAGGCTGTGGCCAACGCTCATTTTAAAGTGTGTGCGGATACCATCAACAGCGTAGGCGGAATCATCCTTCCACAACTCTTTGAACGTCTGGGGGTGGAATATACAATCCTCAACGGTGAGCCCAATGGTGATTTCGCGCACAATCCGGAACCTCTGGAGCGCAATCTTGAAGGAATCATGAATGAGATGAAGCGCGGTGGGTATGACCTCGGTATCGTGGTCGATCCCGATGTCGACCGGTTGGCGTTTATCTGTGAGAACGGAAAAATGTTTGGTGAGGAATATACCTTGGTCTCCGTGGCCGACTACGTGCTGTCGCATACGCCTGGCAACACCGTGTCGAATCTCTCATCTACCAGAGCTTTGCGTGATGTAACCGAAAAGCATGGCGGACAATATGCTGCCGCTGCGGTGGGTGAGGTGAATGTGACCACCAAGATGAAGGAGGTGGGCGCTGTCATTGGTGGAGAGGGAAATGGTGGCGTCATCTATCCCGAGAGCCATTATGGACGTGATGCTCTTGTCGGTATCGCTCTCTTCCTCTCTTCTTTGGCCCATAAAGGGTGTAGCGTGAGTGAACTGAGGGCAGAGATGCCTGAATACAGCATCGCAAAAAACCGTATTGATTTGACACCAGAGACCGATGTCGACGCCATTCTTCAAAAAGTCAAGGAAATGTTCGCCGACCAACAGGTCAATGACATCGATGGCGTGAAAATCGATTTTCCTGACAAGTGGGTGCATTTGCGTAAATCCAACACCGAGCCCATTATCCGCATTTATAGTGAGGCTGCTACCATGGAGGAAGCCGACTCCCTGGGTAAGAAGCTTATGAAAGTTGTTGAAGAGATGCAATAATGATCATTTGCTGAAAGCGTCTGAGGGATAGTGATGGGAAACGTAGAGATAAGAATCGTTGAGGGAAGAAAGGACTTAAAGCAATTTGTGCAGTTTTACAACGAACTGTATCGTGATTGCCCGTATGCTGTTCCTTTTCTTTTCTCTGACGAACTGGCTACACTTGACAAAAAGAAGAACCCGGCATTCGAACACTGTGAGGCTGAGTATTTCATGGCATTTAAAGATGGTAAGATGGTGGGCAGGGTAGCTGCCATCATCAACCATGTGGCGAATGAAAGATGGAAGAGAAAGCAGGTGAGGTTTGGATGGTTCGATTTCATCAATGATCTGGAGGTGTCGTCGGCACTTATCAATGCGGTGGAGTCATGGGGCCGACAACGGGGAATGACTGAAATCAGCGGGCCTCTGGGCTTTACGGATATGGATAAAGAAGGCATGCTGGTAGAAGGGTTCGATCATCTGGCCACCATGTATATCAATTACAACTATTCCTATTACGTAGACCATATCCAGCGCATCGGACGATTCGTCAAAGATAACGATTATCTGGAGTTTCATATCAAGATCCCTAAGCAGACACCCGAAAAAATGGGCCGACTGGCAAGGATGGTAGAGCAGCGCTATAACCTCCAAGTGAGAAAGTTCACCCGGCATGAACTGGTCGAAGAGGGGATGGGGCGGGAGATCTTCCATATCATCAACCTCACCTATGACGGATTGTATGGCTTCTCAAAACTGAGTGAGAAGCAGATCGACAAACTGGTGGATGATTACATCAAGATGGCCGATCTCAATCTTGTCACAGGTGTTGTCGATGCCAATAACAACAATCGTATAGTGGGCTTTGGCATTTCGTTTCCCTCATTCTCTAAGGCTTTGAAGAAAACCCGTGATGGCAAATTATGGCCTTTTGGATGGTGGCATCTGCTCAAGATCTTGAAATACCATCAGACCGACACCGTGGATCTGTTGCTCATCGCCGTACTGCCCGAATATCGTTCGAAAGGTGCCAATGCGCTGATCTTTGATGATCTTGTCCAGCGGTTTAATGAATATGGGTTTGTCTGGGCTGAGGCGATGCCTCAAATGGAGACCAACAAGGCCGTGCTCGGCCATTGGCAATATTTTGAGAAAGAGCAGCACCGCCGACACAGATGTTTCACCATGTCGCTCAAAGATTAGCGTTTTTAGTGTATGATGCGCTTGTGGTTTTTTGAAACCACGATGCCGCGGTGGCCATTGGAGCGGATGCCATTGATCTGATAGGTGGCAGAGGTGCGTGGCTCGGGAGTAACCTTGGGTGACACTGCACCCAAGGTCATATTTTTGTATGCGTCTAAATCTCTCACAAAATTGATGTCATAAATATCGCTGAAGCCATCCGTTGATGTGAGGCCGAAAATCGTCTGGCCGATACATACGTTGGGATGGTCGCCAGAGATATTCTCGTCGATGCCGCTCTGGGTCATATCCCATGCGATGATGGTCTGTCCGTTGCTGTCTGCTGACGTGATGGTGGTGGGGGGCACTTGTGTGCCGTGATTGCTGCCGTTCAACCACCACAGGTAGGAGGCGCCGGTGGAGGTGCTGAGGTGAGAGCCTCGCACTACCAGGTATTTCTGGTCATGGAGGATGGAGTAGTCGAGGTTTTGATATTTCAGCATGAGGGCAACGTTGTTGGTGCCGGTGGCGTGCACATGGATCACATTCTCCTCCTGATCGTAGGTGATGTTGGCGGCCGACACACGTGCTGGGTCTCCGGTTGTCCAATCATCTGCGACAAAACGGTAGGAATGGTCTTTGTAATCCTTCATCAAGCGGATATAATAAATGCCTGGACACATGGTCGTCGACGAGGCGGTCAACCTGACCGTGAACTGACTCTTCACCTGTCCGGAGGCATCGCGCACCAAGGATTCGGGGATCGCATATTCGATGTTGTAGAAACCGTTGCCGTCGCTGCCCTTCGCTACAGAGGGGATGATGATGTCCGACACTTTTGTGCCGTCGATGGTCAATGTGGCCATGCGCCCTCTGTCGGCAAGGTTGAAACGGAACATCACGCTCAAGCCTTCCGACACCAAGTCTTTATTGTAGAGGGTGTATTGGATATGGCCGTTGGCTCTGGCATCACGGTAACGTTCGGTGTTGTAGTCTCCGGTGTTGGAGTCGCTCGAATAGTTGTATTCGTGTCCGGCTTCACTCTGTTGCTCTCCCGTGGCGACGAAATCGAGCGTCCTTTCTGCCAGGGCTTGGAGGGCGGCCTCACTTTGGGCCATGTCGCTCTTGGCGTAGTTCTCGGCGGTCTGCTGATACCAGTAGCACATGTAGCGCCTGTGATGGATCTGGTAGAAGGGACGTAGTTCCAGTGTCTTCCATTTGTAAGACTCCACGCCTTCACGGCTGGCATCGATGGTGAAATGGAGATCATTGCCTGGCAACATCTTGATGCGTTCCAGCACATCCGCACGATTACCGATGAGCAGGGGGGATTCTGTAAGCGTCCTGCCGGATGCCATACTGCCTGGGGCATGATCCATGCGCCCTGCTTTGGCATATTCATTTTTCAGGGCTTCATAGGGCAGACCTGTCGTGGCGGACTCTGAGGCAGATGCCGCTGTGGTGGGTGCTCCAAGGAGAATGGGGCCAAACTTAAATGCGATATAATCGGTGTAGTGGGGACATTCTTCATAGGAGAGCTGCATGGGGAGTAACACCTCGATCTTGTCGCCTGCCGACCATTTGCGGTCGATTGTCACATAACTGGCGGTTCCCTTCGTCACCGTGGCATCTACTGCTTGACCATTGACCGTCACCTGATATTCTTTTCCTGCCCATGCCGGATGGCGGATGGCGATCTGATAGTTGCCGCCCTTTGTCAGGGTAAGTGTGGTGGTGGCTGTGTAGGGCGTGGGGATGTTGGAGGCTTTCGGATTGATGCATGGGAATAGCGTCTCCTGTCTCAAACCGAAGACGGAATGGTTGAGTTCGCTGGGAACAAAGAGGTTGACGTATAGGGTGTTATCTCCATCGTGGGTATAGATGAAATGCCCATATTTGGAATGGTTCTCCATGCCCGTGCCGACACAGCACCACATTCCTTGGTTCACCTGAGAGTAAATGCGGTAACCTTGGGGGCGCAAGGTGGTGAAGTAGACATAGCCGCCGGTCTGTGGATCTTGCGTGGTGAGAATATGGTTCCACATGGTGTTTTCATAAAAGTCGGCATACTGCGCATCACCTGTGCGGTCACTCAACATCTCTGACATCTTCAACATGTTGTTGGAGTTGCAAGACTCCGGACCGTCGAGCCAGTCGATGTAGCGGTTGGAGTTGGCGATAGAGAGAAAATGCTCGCCCACGCTGTTGCCGCCGATGCATACCGTGCGGTTCTTGGCCACGTCGGTGAAAAAGTTCTCGGCGGCTTTCTTGTAGCCCGTGGCGGTGGCATCCTGCTCAAAGATACGCTCCATCCCGATATATTTGGGCACTTGGGTGTTGGCGTGCTTGTTGTCAAGAAAGGTCGTGTTGAGCGTCTGCATGCCGTTGAGCATGGCCTTGTGGGTGTATTTCTTGGCTGCTGTCAGAAATTTGGCGTCACCCGACAGTTGGTAGGCATCGAGCATACTTTCATTCATGCCGCCATGCTCAATGCCGAGGAGATTTTCCATGTCTGTGCTGCTGACCTTCGCCACGACATTCACGCTCCATTCGGCCAGTTTCAGAAACATGTCCTTGGCTGTCTCGTTCTTGCCGTAGAGAAAGGCATCGCGCAGACCGGCAAGGATCTTATGCTCACAGTAGAAAGGCACCCATCCGCCATGACTGCGCAATGGGGCGGTATTGCCTTTGTAGAGTGATTTCCAGTCGTCATTGATGGGCTGGCCGCCAATAAAGCCTTGCAGCCCTTCGGTGTTGTTTTTAAATTGATCCTGGCAGTCTTTCATCACGCCGATGATGTAGTCCATCCTTTCTTTCAGACGGGCTTTTGTGGGTGTGTCGTGACAGGCGGCATAGGCCAATGCAATCGCAGAGAGGTAGTGCCCGCCTACATGTCCCTCCAGATTAAAACTGTTGTCTCCCCAGTTGGTGAACGACGGATGAAGGGTTGTCCAACGGTAATAGGGACTTTTCGAGTCGGTGGTGGCACTGAGACCTGACTGACGGACAAAAGGGGTAAGCAGACGGTCGACATCATAGTCGAGCAGTGTCTTGAAATTCAGGTCCATGGCAGTCTTCATGGGACCATCGAGCAGCGTGACTTCTTCCAAATCAAAATGTTTGGGATAGAGTGCAGACTGAGCACGCGCCATGGTGGTGAAGGTAGCAAGCATGGCGATTAGGAAAAATCGGTATTTCATATGAGTCAATAGGGTGAAGGTTTATAGGTCTTTATGAATATCTATGCAAAAATGAATTGTCTATGCAAATATAGTAAAAAAGCCAGATGATGTTGTCTATGTGGATTGTTTTTTTTCAGTTAACAAGGAAAAAATGCATAAGACTTTAGAATAATCAGAAATATATGGTGAAATCAACGATTTTTTTTATATCTTCGCAGCGGATACCATCGTGTCGGCTATTATCAGCATGTACCACGAGCGTTCCGTTTATCTGATGTTCAATTTTAAAAATGATGACTATGAACCAATTTCACACAATCAGAAAGATGATGCTTTGCCTCATGGCGATGCTTTGTTTAATGTGCATAAATGCATCAGCTGCCACAACTCCATCTTTCGATGAGATCAACCAAGAGAACACTTATGTTACCATCACAGGCACAGGCGTCAGAATGAGATATGGACCTGGTCTGAATTATGGATACTACAAGACGAGCCCCAAAAAAGGCGCTAAGTTGCTCTTGCTCGGACAGTCTGGAGATTGGTATGAAGTGCAATGGGGAAATGATGTGGCCTATGTCTTCAAACAGTATGCCAAGGTGACCAGCCAGAAGGTAAATGCTCCCAAACCAGCCTCTAAAATGGTGCAGATCACGGGTACAGGTGTGAGACTGCGTGAAGGACCGGGACTCAATTACGATTTCCTGAAATGGAAAGACGGCACGACCAGGGCACCTAAGAAAGGAGAAAAACTGGTCTGTGTAGGAGAGGAAGGCGATTGGTATAAAGTAAGTTATGCTGGAGGATATTATTATGTCTTCAAGCAGTATGCCAAGAGAATCAAATAATCCGACAGATTAATCTTATTGACATGAACGCTAAGAAAATATGGCTGGTGGCTCTTTGGTCATTGGCTGCAGTCGGTGTGAACGCTCAGTTCATGCCGACTGATGCGGATTCTAAGTATGCCACACAACTGTTGAAGCCTGGGGTCAGCGCTCCTGATTTCAAAGCACAAGATTTGGCCGGAAAGACCAAAAAGTTGAGCAAGTTGATCAAGGGAAAGTATACCGTGCTGGATTTCTGGGCGTCATGGTGCCCGGATTGCAGGAAGGATCTTCCACAGATGAAGCAGATCTACGAGAAATTCGCTCCATTGGATGTGCAGTTTGTGGGCATTTCTTTTGACGACAAAACAGAATCCTGGCAGAAAGCTGTCGAGCAATATGGGCTCAGTTATCCGCAACTGTCTGAAGGTAAACGGATGAGGGAATCTGAGGTGGCCAACATGTATGGCGTGAAATGGATTCCTTCGATGATGCTTCTTGATAAGGAAGGCAAGGTGGTCCTCAGTACGGTTTTGATTGACAAATTAGAGAAGACGCTCACCGAAATTATGGCGAAGGAGCATCCTGCCGTATTGAGAGGGGAAACCCAGTTCCTGACAATCGATGGCAGTAAGGGGGCTTTGTCGGCCATCATCCAAAAACCCATCCTGGAACAGGGCCAGCAATGTCCGATGGTCATCATGTGCCATGGCTTTTCAGGCAACAAGAATGGTGATTTGTTTGAATTGATAGCCGATTCTCTGATGAACAATGGCATTGCCACGCTCAGATTTGATTTCAATGGCCATGGAGAGAGTGATGGACCGTTTGTGGAGATGACGGTTCCCAATGAGATAGAAGATGCGCTGAAGGTGATGGCCTATGCACGTGACCTGCGCTATGTCAGCCAGTTGGCGATCATGGGGCACTCTCAGGGTGGCGTGGTGGCCAGCATGGTGGCTGGAAAGGTGCAGCCTGGCGATCTGAAGGCTGTGGCGCTCATGGCACCGGCAGCCGTATTGCGCGACGATGCTATCCGGGGTAATACGATGGGCGTCTCCTATGACCCGCTCGACCCACCGGAATATGTGAATATCGGACCTTTGAAACTCGGAAGAGACTACATCAAGACGGCCTTCTCGTTGCCGATCTACGAGACAGCACAGCAATATCATGGTGATGCGCTCATC
>CADCQC010000200.1 GCA_902803455.1 uncultured Prevotellaceae bacterium | reverse complement strand
TATCCCTTCTCAGCGCATTGACCACCAGCGTATCGGTGCCCTCAAGATAAGGCATCTCGCTCTCGGCGATTGTCTTCATGTCGGTGATATAAGCAAGGCTTCCGATTCTGAAGCCCAGGATAGGCAGTTGCCCGTGCATCACCTGGATAGGCACGACCTGCAAGTCGCCGATGGTGAAGGCCTTATGGAGTTCCACCTCATGCAGATGGAGCAGAGGCACTCCGGGATACAGATGGTCTGCGAAGCAATAAGGCAGGTTATGCCGCAGCCCGGCAGCTGTGTCGGCATTGGTATAGATGTTGACGGGACCAAAGCGGCAAAACGGCCGTATATCATCCAGTCCACCCACATGGTCGTAATGGATATGGGTGAGCAGCACGCCATCGATCGGTTTGAAATCAAAAGGCAAGATTTGCTGCCGGAAGTCTGGCCCGCAGTCAATAAGCACACGGGTGGTGGCAGTCTCTATCAGGGCAGAAGACCTCAGACGCTTGTCGTGAGGGTCTGTGCTTTGGCACACCTGACAGGAACAGCCCACGCTGGGTACGCCTCCCGAGGTGCCTGTACCGAGAAATGTCAGTTGCATGGTCAACAGTTGATTTTGAGAAATAGGATATGAAGAGAGCTACTCGATCGGTTTGAAAAAACAGATCACGGATGATCAGATGATGTTGACCTCTGTCTGTATGCTGATGCCGAAGCGTTCGAGCACGTCATGTCTCACGGCTTCGCAAAGCGCCAGGATATCCTTTCCCGTGGCACCACCTTTGTTGACAAGCACCAGCGACTGTTTGTCGTGAACACCTGCTGCTCCCCGTGTCTTTCCTTTCCATCCACACCGTTCGATGAGCCATCCGGCGGGTATCTTCTCCTGTTCGTCGTTGATACGGTAATGGGGCATTCCTGGATAGATCATCGCCAGTTCTCTATATTTCTCATGGCTCACCACAGGGTTGACGAAGAAACTGCCGGCATTGCCCTCCACCTTGGGGTCAGGCAATTTCGACTGTCGGATGCCGATAATCACCTCTCGCAGTTGTTTGGCGGTGGGTTGCTCTATTCCTTTGGCAGCCAGTTGCTCTCTGATATTGCCATAATCGAGTTGGGGGGTAAACATCTCAGAGAGCCGGTAGGTGACGGCCGTGATGAAATATTTGTTTTTCCACTCTTTTTTAAACTTGCTGTCGCGGTAGCCATACTGACAATCTTTTGAAGAAAGCACCACCTTGAGTCCAGAATGGATGTCGACAGCCTCCACATTCCATATCAGGTCTTTCACCTCGGCACCGTATGCCCCGATATTCTGCACGGCAGAAGCACCCACGTCGCCCGGAATGAGCGACAGGTTCTCGGCGCCATACCATCCGTGGTCGATGCAGAAGCCTACGATGTCGTCCCATGTCTCTCCCGACCCACATCTGAGCAGGACGGCCCCACCTTCTGTGGAAGCCTCCACGCCCTTGATAGCGGAATGGAGCACCGTCCCGTCGAAATCGCCGGTAAACAGCAGGTTGCTTCCACCTCCGATGACAAGCAGCGGCATGTCCTCTTCAGTGAGTGAACAGATCATAGGAGTGACCTCCGATTCTTTCTCAAATTCGATATATCGCCTACAATACGCCTTAATCCCAAAGGTATTGTGGCTTGTCAGGTCATAATGCTGAATGTCTTTCATGCTCAATGATAAGGGTCATTCGACCAGTTTCACCAACTTCCACTTGCCATCAATCTGTTTGAAGGTCAACTCTGCCTCCAGACCATTGGATATCCCTCTGATGACAAAGAGTTTCTCCTTGTTCTTGCGGTATTTCTGCCCGTAGATGACATTATAGATGCATTCATCGGGAAGCACCGGCGGTTTAAACTCTGGCCATTGATTGGGATAAAACTCCCCCTCGATCATACTGAAATCATCATCAGGATCGGGCAAGATGGTAGCCACAGGCTCATGGATGCTGTTTTGCTGGAAGACAGAATCCGAAGCGAATCGCTCATAAAACTCCAAGAACGACCTGTTGGGATTCTGGTACGTGGTATTGCGGATGATCTCCGTCAGCATCCACTGTCCGTTAATACGATTAAACACATGTTGTTCAACATGTTTCTCCTTGAGGTTGATTTTCTCGATGACCACGCTGTCGACCTCCGTGTCCTTGGCGAGATCAAGTTGGCTCTCGTCATCGAGAATGAGGGTATAGAACTCTTGTTTGCTGAAGAAGCGCTCCATCTGCCAATCGTCGCGCTCGATGACCGATTCCTCATCGCCATCATTCACCTTCAGGGGGAATCTCACCCGCTCATATTGCAATTTTTTGTTGGCTGTGAAATTGAAGAGGAAATCATCGAAAAGCTCATCGGCGGTCTTCGGCATGGGAGTTGCTGCAATCAGACTGTCCTGGGCGTCCATCGGGACGGTGTCGACAGGCTCTTCAGGGACAGTGTCGACAGGCACCACGGTATCCACCTGGACAGGAGTCACCACCTCTGGCTTTTTGTCCTTACACCCGATGGCCAAAAAGACAATCAGGAAGGACAGGAACGCAAAAGGCACTGCGTATTTTTTCATAAACACATGCTAAGCACAATAAATCCTCGATAATCTATGCAAAAGTACAACTTTATTTCGATATATTTCCATATTTGTCACAAAAATATTACCTTTGCATGAATTTTAAACATCAGTAAAATGTTATTAGACAAGATAGAGTCACTTCTCGAGGAAGTGAAGACCTTACAGGCCTCTAACGCAGAGGAACTGGAAGCCCTTCGTGTGAAATATTTAAGCAAGAAAGGTGAGATTTCGGCGTTGATGAACGATTTCCGTACGGTGGCTGCCGACCAGAAGCGTGCGGTGGGTATCAAGATCAATGAGTTGAAGCAGGTGGCCTTGGAGCGCATCAATGGTCTTCGTGAGCAATTGAGCGCCAAAGACCAGGGTGACGATGACCTCGACCTGACCCGCACGGCCTACCCCATCGGTCTGGGCACACGCCATCCGATATCCATCGTGACCAACGAGATCATCGACATCTTCTCACGCATGGGATTCACCCTGGCCGACGGTCCTGAGGTGGAAGACGACCTGCACGTGTTTACAAAGATGAACTTCGCCGCTGACCATCCTGCCCGTGATATGCAGGACACCTTCTTTGTGGAGACCAATCCCGACGACGTGGCCAAGAACATCATCCTCCGCAGCCACACCAGTTCGGTGCAGGCCCGTGTGATGGACACCACCCAACCGCCCATCCGTGTGATCTGTCCGGGAAGGGTTTACCGCAATGAGGCCATCACGGCCCGTGCCCACTGCTTCTTCCATCAGATAGAGGGACTTTATATCGACAAGAACGTGTCGTTCACCGACTTGAAACAAGTGCTGCTCACCTTTGCACAGGAACTCTTTGGAGCAGATACGAAGATCCGTCTCCGCCCGAGTTTCTTCCCCTTCACCGAACCGAGTGCCGAGATGGACATCTCCTGTCACATCTGTGGTGGTGTGGGTTGTGGATTCTGCAAGCACACCGGATGGGTGGAGATCCTGGGATGCGGCATGGTATATCCTCATGTATTGGATCTCTGTGGCATCGACAGCAATGTTTACAGTGGCTATGCCTTTGGTGTGGGTGTGGAGCGAATCACCAATCTGAAATATCGCGTGAGCGATCTCCGCATGTTCTCAGAGAACGACACCCGATTCCTCAGAGAATTTGAGGCCGCCCACTGATCACCGATCATACACCGACCATTCAGATCATAAAGATCATAAAGAGAAAAAGGGGATTTAGTGACTCTAAATCCCCTTTTTCTCTTTATGTCCGTTTTTGTCACCCTGTCCCGTATGTTGCTGTATTACAGCAACAAACAGAACAAAATGCCGCCAATTTCCTGCATCATCATCGCAGCACCACTTTCTTTCCGTCGATGATATAGAGGCCCTTGGTGGGATTTGCCACGCGGCGGCCTTGCAGATCATAGACCTGCTTGTGGGCGAAGGTTGAAGTGGTGGCCATACTGATACCGGAGACATCATCACCGAGCACCAGATATCCTGAGGTGTTGGCACCCTTGCGGGTGTCATCCATCCAGTAATAGGCCTCATTGGGCTTGAGGAAGGTCTCCTCTGTAGCGACGAGGGCCACATGACCGTCTTTGATGCCCAACACATAATAATGACTGTCGGGCTCCTCCAGTTGCTTGCCCAAGAGGAATCCCCGTTTGCTGAGCGCCAGTTGGAGTTGGTTGTCGCCCACAGAATATTTATAGTCACCCTCCATCAGTTGCAGTTTGTTGACGGCGGCGTCCTTGCCGTTGAGCTCGAGGATCATCGGTGTGAGTGAGGGGATGATATCCTCCTCGATGAGCACGCGGTGGATCATCGACTTTCCTGGGTCCACATCACTGTCTACGAGATATGCCTTCATGCCGTCGGCCAGACGGATGGGGAAATCGGCAGCGAAGGAAGCATACCATTTGCCGTCAGCATCCAGGAACTGCCCTTCCACGCCGAAGTAGTTGGCATCATTGTCCACGGGAACGAAAGCCCACACGTCGTTGATGCCTGCCTCTTGGAAATCAGTAGAGTTGGCGAAACCGAAATTACCATCTTTCTGTTCTGCCAGATAAAAACGGTCTGCGAACCGGAAATGGGAGATGAGGTTATAGACCATGGGCAACAGTTCTTCCTTGCCCACGAGATATTGTTCTGCCATCACCTGCATGGTACCCCTGTAGGCCGTGAGGTAACTGTTGATTTTCTTGACGAAATAGTCATTGAGCACACCGGCGTTGAGCGGGAATTTCGGTGAGTTGAAATAGAGATAATATCCTCCATCTGTCGCTTCCAGATAGAGGTTGGTATCCATCTCGTTGACATAAGTGATGAAATCCTCATAGGTATACCTGTTGATGTATCCGATGAGGGTGGTGGCCATCGCACCCGAAAAGGCAGCACTGGCCATACTCACCATGGAGTCTTTGAGCACATAGAACTGGTCTTCGGGCATCATCTCTGGTATCATCGCCTTGATGGCAGGCACGAGTGCCCCTACCACGTCGGCATTCTGCGCGCGCAAGGCCGTCATGATATTGTCTTCGAAGGCCATGTAAGCCACGGTGCCCGCCAGCGAATGTGCCTCTTCCTCGGTAGCGTTGAGAGCGAAGGTATGCCCGCCCTCCAAATTGGCGATATGCCCTGTAGCCACATTTTTCAATCGGTTATAGCCATTGGTCTGTGCCTGAGCGGCAGTGGTGACCATCAGCAACATGGTGAAAATGAAGATGTAAAGTTTTCTCATTCTATTCAGTTTCATAATTTTAAACGTGCAAAGTTAACGATTTTCCCCCAATGCAGTGATGATTTTATAAAAATTAACGATAACCGGTCCAGGCATGCCCACAAAAAACTGGCTCGTCATGATGACGGCCAGTTTTTTCTTGTTGTCAGGGAAATGTTATTCTCCCCAGAGATCTTTCTGAGAAGGAATAGGCTCCGTCTTCTCAAAAGTGCTCTCATTGCCAAGTTGTTCTCCATCTGAAGGTTTACTGTGGAGTGCCAAACCTTGCATGACATCCGCACTCTTTCTGAGCACGGCGATACGTGGAGTGTTGTAAGTTTTCATTGATTAAAACTGAATAAATGTGTTAATTATACGTTGTTTTCTCTCTTGTGATATATAATATATAAGGTGGCACGCCCCATATAGTGAGGCGTGCGCGCCTCATGAATTATTTCACGACGATTTTCTTCCCATTGACGATATAGATGCCCTTCTGCAGGTTCTTGGCATCCATGCGCACACCCTGGAGGTTGTAGACAGCCTCATTAGCCGCATCGGTAGCGGTCATGCCCTTGATACCGGTAGCGCCATCGAAATTAAAGAAAGAGGCAGCCAATGCTTCGGGCACAGCCAGATAAGCCTTTCCACCCTTTGACAGGAATGGACCACACTCTTGATTGGCAGGATAGAATCCCACGCCATCCTCACCAACGGCGAGTTTGTAGTACTTGCAGTTCTCCGGACCATCGATCATCGTTTCTTTATCATAGCCATAAAGCATGTTGTCAGCTAAAATCTCGGGATCCTGCGCAGGAGTTCCACACATGAACAGATAGTCACCGGATCTGCCTTTCAGAACCACGCCATTGCCGGCCGGTATCACATCATTCAACTCAAAAGTAGCAGACTGCACCAGTTGACCATCGTCCACAGACACCGTGAAGACTTGCATATCTTGAGGCACCACCAAGTCGTTGGTTCCGCAGTACAGCGTGGCATAACCAGCATCAGTGATATTCACGGTCTTGGTCACCACACTGGCATTGAAAGTGACGATATTGGATGGATAAGTTTTGGACTTGTCAAAGGCCACAGCCTTGATGCCCATTGTTGGTTGGTTGAGAACGATTGTTTCGTCTTTACCAAGTAAGGTACTTTCTGTAGTAGGATCAGTGCCGTCTGTGGTGTAATAGATGACATCATCTGTACAACCACGCTTCAAAGCAAGCTCTGAGTTATAGAAAACATTCTCATACGAATCCTCTGTCCAGGGATTGGCAGGAACGACATTCTCAAATACGATGTAGGCAAGGTCACTCGAGTTGCCTTCGGCATCATCGGTATCACCAGCCACGGCGTAGAGCACACGCTGGCCACCAGTGGAGGTGCTCACTTTGCAGGAGGTCTGCCCCTTCAAACGGTCTTTTATATAATAAGTCTCCTTCGAGCCTCCGGTTTTGCTACTCCAGTTGCAATAGATGTATTGACCCTCCGCCACGTTGATGGTCACCTGCTGGCCGGTCTTCAGTCCTTTCACCGTCGAACCGCTCTGATAAGAGACACCGTTGACCACGAAGGTAGGCTTATCGAGGACCACCGGCTCCGGCTCCTCGCCACCGCCTGTTTCGCTGGCAGGGATA
>CADCQC010000199.1 GCA_902803455.1 uncultured Prevotellaceae bacterium | reverse complement strand
GTGCTCTCGGGAATGGTGTTGACAAACTGTCCTGGGGCAGGGCGGTACTCATCGACGGCTTGGATGTAGGGACTGTGCTGGGCGCTGTTGTCCATGTGCTGGGCACTGGCGGTGAGGGCCAGCAGGAGGATGGTGGTAAGGACCGTCCATCGGTGGACCATCAGACTGGTATGTTTCATTAGTGTGTTAGGTGTCATGATTGTGTTAGGTGTCATGAGGGATGTGAGGGTTTATCGGGTGAGGAAGGTGGCGTGGCCCGGTATGTCACCGGTCCATGTCGCCCATTTGAAATGTCCGTCGCGGTCGAAACAGTAGCATTTGCCGCTCGACACGTAGTTGGTGGCATCGAGCACATAGATGTCATGGGAGATGGGATGCACCAGCAGGTTGTAGGCGGTCTTGATGGGGTTGTCTGCGGGTGGGGTGATCAGATGATCGTTGACAATCTGTCGGCTGTTGGTGTCGATGATGCCGAACGTGCTCACGGGTTGCCATTGTGCGTCGTAGGTTGTCGCATAGAAATAGAGGGAGTCGCCTTGGAGGCACATGCCGGCGACAGGGAGGTCGAGGGAGTCGGTCAGCGCCATCTCTTTCTTGGCATTGGGTTGCAGCAGGTAGAGGCGTGCGGGGTGCGAACCGTAGTCTCCCCGTGAGGTCACCCATAGCCGTCCGTGGCGGTCGGCGCGCAGCAGCGAGAGATTGGGTGCCACGTCGATATGGCGTTCGACAGTGAACGTGGCGAGGTCGATGACGGTGATCCGTCGGTCATAGCCGCGCCCTTGGAGGGCTTCGTATCCACCGCTGTTGGCCACGTAGAGTTTGCCGTTGACCACGGCGAGTTCCTCGGGCTGGTAGCCTACGGTCACCTTGTCGACGACTTTCAAGGTCGTGGTGTCGACACGGTAGACACCGCCCGCCACGGATTCCTTGTTGATCTCACCCACGTAGGCGCTCACATAGGCATAAGGACCGTCGAAGGCCAGGAAACGGCAGTTGGGGATATCGACATGTCCGCGGCTCACGGCGGTCATGGCATCGGCCACTTCCACCTTGTTGGACAGGTTGATGACCATCCAGAGTTTCGAGCCGTAGATTTTGATGTCGTTGCCCACGTCGCCAAGTTCCATCACCTGGTTGGGGTTGCGCGAGGGATAGATGTTGCGGGTATAGACACCGGTGGCCAGGTCGAGGTAATCGAGGGTGCATTTATTGGAGCCCATGTTACCTTCGTTGAGCACATACATGCCGAGGTATTCGGTCACCGTCTGATGGCCGGTTTGCGCCTCGGTGGGATAGACCACGATCTGGTCATCGCGGCAGGCGGTGGCCAACAGGAGGAGCAGGAGTAGGGGAAAGGTGAGATGTCGCATGGCGGGATTACATTTCGAGATGGAGGGAGAGGGCGTAGTTGCGCTTGGGCATGGGGTAGTTGATGATGACGTCGTAGTCCTGATCGAGCAGGTTGTTGACCTCCAGTGTCACTTTATATATAAGGTGTCGGTGCTTCCAACGGTACATCAGACTCACATCGTTGGTATACCAGGGTTGCATGTGGTTATAGACGATGTTCTCTTGTTCGTTGTAGCGTTCGCCGGCATAGATAAAACTGTAGCTCAGGTCGAAACCGCGGTAGGAGACGTTGATGATAGCTGAACCGCTGTGCCAGGGGATGTAGGGTATCTGGTCGCGGTAGTAAGGCGTGGTGGGGTCGGTGACGTCGCGGGCATCCTGATAGGTATATTGCAGCCGTCCGGTGAGGGTGAGGTCACGGCCCGCCTCGACGGCACCTTCCGCCTCGATGTCGGTACCGGTGATGTGGACGCGTCCCAGGTTGAGCATTGTCCAGCGGAACTGCTGTCCTTTGGGGTAGGCGACGATCTTGTCGTGGATGGTGTTGTAGTATGCGTCGGCATGCAATGCGACATGGCGGAGCAGACCGTGCTCCCAACTCTTGCTGTAGACGATGCCCAGGTCATATTGGGTGGCGCTCTCTGGCCGGAGGGCGGCATTGCCCATATTGGTGTAGTAGAGGTCGTTGAAGGTGGGCATCCGGAAACTGCGCTTGACGAATGCTCTCAGCGAGAGGCGTTTAACCTGTAGCGGATAGACATTGACAAACATGGCGGGTGTCCATCTCACCAGGGTGGGTTGTCGGCCGTCGGTGCGTGTGCGGTCGCTGATGACGGAAGCCAGCAGGCTGGCCTGGGCTTTCACATGGGTGTAGTCGACGGCGGTGGCGAGGGCGACGAGATGCGACTGGCGGGTGGGGAAGGAGAAACGGTAGCTGTTGGCGTTGAGTTTGTTCCAACGGAAGTCGTAACTCAGCGAGGCGCTCCAGGATGGGAGTATCTCATAGACATGAGAGGTGGTGAGGTAGGTCTCCTGTTGATAATAGGTGTTGTCGATGGGCAACTGTGTGGAGTCGTTGTTCAGGTAATGCGTGCGGTAGTAGGCATATTTCACCATGGCACGGCTGCTGAATCGGTTGGAGAAACTTTTCTGCCACTGAGCCTGATAGAAGTTGTTGAGGTCCCACTGCCGTTCGCCGCGGTGCCACACATTGTTGACGATGGCTCCCGGGATGCCTCGCTCAGAATTGTAGAGGTAGCCTTTCACCATCCAGTAGCCGTTGTCGAGGGTGCCGTGGAGGTTCATCTCCAACCGTTCGGCATGGATGTCGCCGTTTTGTCGCACAGCGGTAGTGTCCCATGCCGTGCTGCCGTCGATGTTGACACGGTGGTAACGGAATTTGTATTTCCCGCTGGCATTGAGGAAACAGGCACTGGCTGATGCGCTGAGCCTTTCGCTGAGTCGGCGCTCGTAGAGACCAGCCACCGCCACCTTGTCGCTGGAGGCATAGGTCACGCTGGCTTTCAGATGTTCGTGTTCGCCATAGGAAAACCAGGGTCGTCGGGTGCGGATATAGACCGACCCGGCATGGCCGAAGTCGCTTGCTGTCTGGAAGATGGCACTTTTCTGACCATTGTAGAGCGTCACCTCATCCACGTTGTCGAGTGAGAATTGTCCGAGGTCAATCTGTCCGTTCTGGGCATTGCCCAGTTCCACACCATCGTAATAGATGCCCAAATGATTGGTGCCCATGCTGCGGATGTTGACGGTCTTGATGCCGCCGACACCACCATAGTCCTTGAGTTGCAGTCCTGAGAAGTAGCGTAGTGCATCGGCCACGGAATGGGTGTTGAGGCGTTCCAGTTCTTTGCCACTAAGGGTCTGTGAGGGCATCACCTCGCGGAAGGTCAGTTTCGAGGTCACCACCACCTCGTCGAGATGATGGATCGTGTCGTTGTGTTCCGCAGGATGCTCTTGAGCGTGCAGCGACAGGGCACAGCCCAGTCCTCCGACAAGAAGAAACACCTTTTTTTTGATGCTCATGATGATGATGATCTACACCGCCATACATCGTGACGGTGAGAGAAAAAAATGCGACGGCAGGTCTTCTGACTTTGTTGTCGTGTCCTAGATACCTTCCCGGCAGCGTGCCAGTGGCTTTTTTCCTCGACAGTGAAGGACAACTCACAGCAGCGGGACTGTCAGGGATTCTCACCCTATTCCCTTTTCATCACTTATCGTGAACCAGTTGCAGTGCAAAAGTAAGAAAAAAAAATGGATCTGCTCATGATGACGGATGTTTTTATGCCTTCATGTCCTCATTATCCACAAAAAAAGGAGGAAGCACGGATGCTTCCCCCTTCTTTATGGATGTCGGAACAGATTATTCCCAGATGTCTTTTGATTTTGGCAATGTTGCCTCCACATCGTCAAATGTACCTTCGTTGGCCATAGGACCACCATAACCTTTCGTGTCACTGATGACGAGCATCAGGTCGGAAGTCTTCATCATCAATTGTTTGATGCGCGGTTGAATATATTTCTTCATAATTCAGCTGTTTTAATGATTACTTAATGACAATTTTCTTGCCATTGACAATGTAAAGACCTCTCTGCAGGTTGGTTGCATTCACACGGACACCAGAAATGGTGTAGATGGCATCGTTCTCGCTGATGGCAGCGCGCTCGATGGTGTTGATGCCGTCGGCGTCGAACAGGAGTGTGAAGCCAGCGCCATTGCTCTCAGATGCAGGATACTTCAGGTATGCCTGGTGAGCGCCAATGGTTGCACTGTGACCATCATCTGTCATGAAGTAGAAGCCCAACTGCTCTGGGTTCTTGTTCTCATCTTTCCAGGAGAGTACATAGAAGTTGTCGGTTTCAGAAGAAACGGTGGTGGCGTAGTCGCTACCGATCAGGTCGCTCTCAAGTGCCTCGATGTCGCTCTTGCCAATCACCACGATCTTGGAGATCTGAGTGTTGTGAGCGCTGCTGACTTTCAGGGTGTAGATGGTGTTCTTAGCTTGGTAGTTCTCATCAATGAGATACTCATTCACACCTGTAGCACCTACGGTCTTTTCGCTGACAGCTACATCACCGACGTAGATATTCTGCTCCACACTGGTTGAAGCACTACCCTTGCCAAAGACGACAATCTTCGCTACTTCGAAGTCGAAGGCGGGGAGAGTGAGGGTAGCACCCTTCTTACCGAGCATCAGATAGTACTGGGTGTTGTTCCAGTAATAACCTTGGCCAGTACTACCAGCTAATGTGATGGTGTATTCACCATTGGTGAAATCAGCCGCATCAACTTTCTTATTTTTACTTCCCTCAGGCAATTGCCATTCGTTGGTGGTGAAGTCGAGCGTTGCGGTCTGGATCTCATCGCTGACGTTGAACTCATACTCACCAGCCTCGCCATTGATGACTACAGCAGTACCGGCAGGAATCACGTCCTCCACCTCTGTGAGGTTGATCTTGTTGCCGTCGCGAGCCACGGTGTAAGCTGTCACGCCTTCTGGAATCTCCAGACTCTTTGTCTCATAGAACAAGGTTGCGTACTGAGACTCGGAGATGTTGTGGGTGATGGTTGGTTTTGGCAATGCTCTCAGATAGAACAAGAAATCAGCATAGTTTTCTTCGAAAGTAAGGGGGCCGCCGTTTTCCATTGGCTCATAACCATCAGCAGTGATGGAAAGCGTATAGGTCAGCTTATCCTGGATCACATTGATCTTGAAAGCACCAGCAGCATCTGTGGTACCGGTGTACTCCACATCCTCTGCATCGTTGCGCAGTGTGACGGTAGCACCTTTAATGGGTGTATAGCTAATCATGTCGGAAACAGTACCTTCGAAAATCTTCGGCTCAACCTTCAGACCGAAGTGGATAGCGGGCAGGTAAGTGTTAGCACTCCAACTCTGATTGACGAAGGTAGTGGCCGAAGGATTCGCTGTATTTTCATATGTGTCTTGTCTATGATAATAGCTGGCATCGTTGCCT
>CADCQC010000198.1 GCA_902803455.1 uncultured Prevotellaceae bacterium | reverse complement strand
CCAGCGCGCCCGCCAGGCTCCATGAGCCGGCGGGCGCGCTACTTTTGTATATATCCATTTGTATATGCCTTTTAGTATATTCTTTTGTCTGTGCTGATGATTGCTCATGGCAATGGTGCTGCTGATGTAAAGTGATGGTTATCTACCTTGCGATAACATGTGAAAAATGTTTTAGTTTTTTGCGTATTCAAAAAAATAGCGTTACCTTTGTTTCCCTATAAGAAATGACAGGATATGATTAAGTGCCAACATTGTGGAAGGCAGATACCTTATGATGCCAATCTTTGCCCTTATTGTGGGCGGTCTATTAAGCAATTTCAGCAGAAAGAGGTGCTTGATGAGTTGGAAGATCAAGAACATGCTGAGATACCGTCAGGAAACGATACACCGATACAGAGACCTAAACCTCCAAAAGACAGCAAATTGTTGTTCTTCATCATTGCTGTGCTGCTCCTTCTGCTGATCGTCGGCGCTATCTATCATTACACCTCACTCAATTCCGAGAAGATGATTGACGAACAGGAACCTGCTGATTCTGTTTCTGCCCAGGTGACCGACTCCGTCAAAAAGTCTGCTGCTCCAGTCTCTTTCAATCCAAAGAAAAAGCAACAAGTGGTGGTGAATGGCGAAGGTGTCAGACTGAGATTTGGCCCCAGTTTGAAAGCGGGATACCTCAAAGATGAGAAAGGTGCCACCCGATCCGTGAAAAAAGGTACAAAACTGGAGTGTGTGGGAGAGACCGGTGACTGGTATCAGGTGGTCTATCTTGGCAAACGCTATTATATGTCGAAACAATTCAGTTATCTCGTAGAGTGATGACTGCCGACAGTTGAATCAGATGTTATATGTTTAATTCCTATTGATAACCCCTACTGTATGTATATTTTTAACCATTTCTTTTCTTTAGGAGCTGCATGGGCCATATTGGTCGGTGTAGGCTTGGCTACTGGCCTGCAAAATGCTGATGGTGTGGCCGATGAATTTAAGACCGACAGCGCCAACGGCGTGGAGAAATCTGATAAGCCTTTGCCCTTTTCCGATAGTGATATCTATGAGCATGTCGTGCTCGATTATGGCAAACGGGCTGTGCGCATCGATAAAGATGTGAGCATCAGTCATCCTGAATTGATGAAGCGTCGGGAGAATTGCTTTATCGTCATGTCGAAGAAAGACTATTATCTCTACGTCTATGAGGTGCAGGGTAAGGACACCGTGATGCTTGCCAGGTATGATTGTGCTTTCGGACTCAAGAAAGGAAACAAAGAACGGAAGGGTGATATGAAAACACCCAACAGCACCATGAAAAAGCCTTTCACTATCTCACAACTGGCAGATGCCTCTACATGGAAACATGATTTTGGAGATGGCAGAGGCAACATCAAGGCGTATGGAAATTACTTCCTCAGACTTGTCACACCGCCCCATTCTGGAATTGGTATCCACGGAAGTACGAACAATGAGGAGTCGGTTCCTGGCAGAGCCAGTGAGGGATGTATCCGACTGAAAGACGCTGACATCATCGACTTGAGGAAAAACTATGCCTTCAAAGACATGAAGGTGGTCATCAAGTCGGAGTGGGAAGATGATCTGCCTTTCGAGATCAAGGCTATCAGAAAACAGAACATTGAAAGGAAGCGCCATCTGAATCCCGACATGGTGCTTACCAACGAACAAATACAGTCGGCCAAGACTGAGAAGGGACGGGAGAAAAAAACAGGCAACCGTAAGTAAGCACAGGTATGGCTCTCAATTATATCTGGATAGCGCTGTTCATCATCGGTTTTCTCGTGGGCGTCATCAAACTGCTGATGGGTGACTACGAGACATTGCCTGCCATGATGGACTCCACCTTCGAGATGTCCAAGGATGGTTTCGAGATGTGTCTCGGACTGACGGGCACCCTCGTACTGTGGATGGGTATCCTCAAAATCGGTGAAGACAGTGGACTGATCAACAAACTGGCTTCGTTTCTTAGTCCGGTGCTCACACGTCTCTTTCCGGAAATTCCAAAAGGGCATCCTGCTTTAGGAGCGATCTTCATGAACATTTCGGCCAACATGTTGGGACTCGACAATGCGGCCACACCGATGGGGCTCAAAGCCATGCAGGAATTGCAGAGTATCAACAAGGAGAAGGATACGGCGAGCAACTCGATGATCATGTTTCTCACGCTCAACACGTCGGGCATCACCATCATCCCCATATCCATCATGGCCTATCGGTCACAGAGAGGTGCGGCTGATCCCACTGATGTGTTCATCCCTCTGCTGCTCACTTCTTTGTGTTCCACTGTGATCGGACTCATCGTGTGCTCTATCTATCAGCGCATCAACCTCTTCAACCGGTATATCCTCCTCATGTTTGGTGTGATCGCCGCACTCGTGGCCTCCCTTTTCATCGCCATCCATGGAAAAGACCAAGAAGAGATGCAGCATTTCTGCCGCATACTCACCAGCATCATGATCCTGGGAGCCATCATCATCTTCATCGTCTCCGGATGGATAAAGAAAATCAATGTCTACAACTCGTTTATTGAGGGCGCTAAGGGTGGCTTCAATGTGGCTGTCACCCTCATCCCTTATGTAGTGGCCATACTCGTGGCGGTGGGTATCTTCAGAGCTTCAGGAGGTATGATGATGTTGCAGTCGCTGGTCGAATCAGGCGTGGCGAAACTTGGTCTTGACACCGATTTCGTGGGGGCTTTGCCCGTCGCGCTGATGAAACCACTCAGCGGTCCGGCGGCCAGAGGAATGATGCTCGAAAACTTCACCCACTTCGGGGTCGATTCCTTTGTCGGACATCTCTCCAGTATCATTCAAGGATGTACCGATACCACATTCTACATCTTGGCCGTCTATTTCGGAAGCGTAGGAATCCGTAAATACCGTTACTCTGTCACTTGCGGACTCTCTGCAGATTTCGCCGGTGTGATCGCCGCCGTCTTTATCGGTTACTTCTTCTTCGGATAATATCGACAAATTACCCGGCATGCAGTGGACTGACAGAATCCGACAGGTAAAGATCATCCTCATGGTGGCTGCCGTGTTCATCGCTGTGGCCTCGCTCTTCATCTCACAATACCTGGTGCGTGACCTCTTTGTGGAGGAAAGGCACAAGATGGAGATTTGGGCGGAGGCCATGAGGTCGTTCAACAACGCAGATGAGAACACTGACCTCAACCTGGTGCTGAAAGTCATCGACGACAACAATACCATTCCTGTCATCGTTATCGACAGCACCGGAAATGCCACCACTTTCCGCAACGTCAAACTCAAGGCCACCAACTATGAAGACAGCCTGAGAATGGCTACAGAGATGGGAAAGCGGATGTTGCGGGCTGGTAATGCCATCAAAATTTACCTTGACGAAGAAGGAAAAGGTGATTTCATCAATGTGTGCTATGATGATTCCGTGATGATCAAGCGGTTGTCATGGTGGCCATATATCCAACTGGGTATCGTCATGGTGTTTGTCGTCATCGCCATTTTCGCATTGCTTACCTCAAAAAGAGCGGAGCAAAACAAAGTGTGGGTGGGATTGTCGAAGGAAACGGCACATCAGTTGGGCACGCCTATCTCCAGTCTGATGGCTTGGACAGAGATCCTCAAGGAGAATTATCCCGATGATGACCTGCTGCCAGAGATGGATCAGGATGTCAAACGGCTACAACTGATTGCCGACCGCTTCTCCAAAATCGGATCGCTGCCGGAACTCATTCCCACCAGTCTCACAGAGGTGATGCGTCATGTGGTGGAATACATGAACCGCCGCACATCAGCCAAGGTGAAGATGCTAACAGAATTCCCTTCAGAGGATGTGATGGCTGATATCAATGCCTCACTCTTTGAGTGGGTCATTGAAAACCTATGTAAAAATGCCGTCGATGCCATGGGAGGAGAAGGCACGATCACCATCCGCGTTGCACAGGAGACAGCCAAGGTCATCATCGATGTCACCGACACAGGAAAGGGAATCCGGAAAAAAGACATCCGCAATGTGTTTACTCCAGGTTTCACCACCAAGAAAAGAGGGTGGGGACTGGGACTGTCGCTGGCCAAACGAATTGTGGAGGAATACCATAAAGGAAAGATTTATGTCAAAAATTCTGAGGTGGGAAAAGGCACTACATTCAGAATTGAATTGAGAAAATAGATTTTTTTGTAGATTATTGATTCTATTCAAAATAAAATTCGTAACTTTGCAGCCCAAATGGGTACTTTAGAAATCTTTAAGATAGATTTGAAGGGAATGGCCGCAGAGGAAACTGCTTATGAGTTTACTCTCGACAGCGACTATTTCAACAAAATCGGAGCCACCGAGGTGAAAGACGGACACCTGAATGCCACCCTCCTGGTGAGAAAGACTGCTGGAGAATTTGAGTTGGATTTCCACATCGAAGGAGGTGCTGTCGTCGTGTGTGATTTATGTCTTGATGACGTGACTCTGCCCGTGAGCACTGACAAAACCGTTGTCGTCAAAATGGGGGATACCTTTGAAGACGATGATGAGGTGGTGATAGTGCCTGCCGACGAAGGGGTGATCGACGTGGCATGGCTTCTCTATGAGATGGTTGTGCTGTCGCTCCCTACACGGCATGTGCATGAAGAAGGGGGATGCAATCCTGTGATGATGGAAAAATTGCAAAGCATGACACCTTCGGCCGCAGATGCTTCAGGGCAAGATGGAGACTCTGTGGATCCCAGATGGAGCAAACTGGAAAAATTGAAATCAACAATTAAATAAAACAACAAAATGGCACATCCTAAAAGAAGACAGTCAAAGACTCGTACACTTAAGAGAAGAACTCATGACAAGGCGGTAGCTCCTACATTGGCAGTATGCCCCAACTGTGGCGCTTACTATGTCTATCACACCGTCTGTGCGACATGTGGTTACTATAGAGGTAAGGTCGCTATTGTGAAGGAAACCGTTGAGTAATGGGCAAAATTAGAGCGGTCATCACTGGCGTCGGCGGATATGTCCCTGACTATGTCCTCAATAATGAGGAATTGTCGAGGATGGTGGAGACCAACGATGAGTGGATCATGACGCGTGTCGGTATCAAGGAGCGCCGGATTCTCACTGAAGAGGGTTTGGGCACTTCTTATATGGCACGTAAAGCCGCCAAGATGTTGCTCAAAAAAACCGGCGTCGATCCGGATACGATCGACGCCTTGATCCTCACTACGTCAACCGCAGATTATCAGGTTCCCTCCACAGCTTCTATCGTCCTGGGAAAATTGGGATTGAAAAACGCCTTCGCTTTCGACTATTGGGGCGCATGTTGCGGATTCCTTTTCTCACTCGATACCGCTGCCGCACTCATTGAATGCGGGCGATATAAGAGAATTATCATCGTGGGAGCCGACAAAATGTCGTCGATGGTAGACTATACCGACAGGGCTACATGCCCGTTGTTCGGCGACGGAGCGGCTGCCGTTCTTGTCGAGGCAGCTGAGGATGAGGAAATGGGATTTATGGATTCCTACCAGCGTACAGACGGGAAGGGACTGCCTTTCCTTCATGTGAAAGCTGGAGGATCCGTTTGCCCACCCTCACATTTCACCGTAGACCACCGGTTGCATTACCTCTATCAGGAGGGGCGCACCGTGTTCCGCTATGCGGTCACCAACATGAGCGACGATTGCGCCATCATCGCTGAGCGCAACGGGCTCAACAAAGACAATATCGCCTGGGTGGTGCCCCATCAGGCCAATATGCGCATCATTGAGGCTGTGGCCAAGCGGTTGGAACTCCCCATGGATAAGGTGATGGTCAATATTGAGCACTTTGGAAATACCAGCGCGGCCACCATACCGTTGGCCCTCTGGGAATATGAGAACAGGTTGCGAAGGGGAGATAATATCATTCTCACCGCTTTTGGAGCAGGATTCGTGCATGGCGCATCCTATTTGAGATGGGCCTACGACGGCTCCGCGGTAACACAACAGAAGAAATAACCCGAACTGATAAGAAACGCATCCTTCCTATATGAAAAGATGCGTTTTTTTGTCGAATGATGATAAATAGATGAAACATAAGGCTGGATTTGTCAATATCGTGGGTAATCCCAATGTGGGAAAAAGTACGCTGATGAACCAACTCGTCGGTGAGCGGATCTCCATCGCTACGTTCAAGGCGCAGACCACAAGACACCGTATCATGGGCATCGTCAACACGGACGACATGCAGATCGTCTTCTCGGATACACCGGGAGTGCTCAAACCCAACTATAAACTGCAAGAGTCGATGCTGGCTTTCTCGGAGTCGGCGTTGGCTGATGCCGATGTGCTGCTCTATGTCACTGACGTGGTGGAGAATCCGGAGAAAAACCTCGACTTCTTGGAAAAAGTGAGAAAACTCACCATTCCTGTGTTGTTGTTGGTCAACAAAATTGACCTCACCGACCAAAAGGGGCTCGTGGCGGTCGTGGAGAAGTGGCATACACTGCTTCCCGATGCAGAGATCCTTCCCATCTCAGCACTCAATAAATTCGGTACCGACCTCATCCTCAAGCGTATACAGGAACTCCTTCCTGACTCTCCGCCTTATTTCGACAAAGATCAACTTACCGACAAACCGGCGAGATTCTTCGTGAGTGAGATCATACGAGAGAAAATTCTCCTTTATTACGACAAGGAGATACCGTATTCTGTGGAGGTGCGTGTCGATCAGTTCAAGGAGGAGGATAAACGCATCCATATCAGCACTGTCATCTATGTGGAGCGTGAGTCGCAAAAAGGTATCATCATCGGGCATCAGGGATATGCGCTGAAAAAAGTGAGCACTGAGGCGAGAAAAGCCCTGGAGAAATTCTTTGGAAAACCCATTTTCCTTGAGACTTTTGTCAAAGTAGACAAAGACTGGCGCAGTTCAAAACATGAACTCGACAGTTTTGGCTATAACCCAGAATAATCAGAAATCATAACATCATAGCATCATGGCATTAGTAGCAATCGTAGGACGACCCAATGTGGGAAAATCGACACTTTTCAACAGACTCACCAAGTCGAGAAAGGCGATCGTAAGCAGTGAGGCTGGAACCACCCGCGACCGGCAATATGGTAAGTGTGAGTGGAACGGACGTGAGTTTTCTGTCGTCGATACAGGAGGATGGGTGGTGAAATCCGATGATATCTTTGAGGAAGAGATCCGTAAACAAGTGGTCATCGCCACCGAAGAGGCAGATCTCGTGCTGTTTCTCGTCGATATTACCACCGGACTGACCGACTGGGATGAGGATGTGGCATTGATCCTCAGGAAGGTCAAACTCCCTGTCATCGTCGTGGTCAACAAGGCCGACAATTATGATCAGTATTATGAGTCTGCCGAGTTCTACAAACTGGGTTTGGGCGATCCTGTATGCATCAGTTCCGCTACAGGCAGCGGCACGGGGGATCTCCTTGACATGGTGCTCGACAAACTCAAGGATGCCAAGGAAGAAACCATTGAGGAGGGTATCCCACGCTTTGCTGTCGTCGGTAGACCCAATGCTGGCAAGAGCAGTCTTATCAATGCTTTCATTGGTGAGGAACGGCATATCGTGACCGATATCGCAGGTACAACGCGCGACAGCATCTATACGCGTTATACTAAATTCGGTTTTGATTTCTATCTCGTCGATACGGCGGGCATCAGGCGTAAGAACAAGGTGACTGAGGACCTGGAGTTCTATTCCGTGATGAGAAGTATCCGTGCTATCGAGAATTCTGATGTGTGCATCCTTATGATAGATGCCACCAGGGGTATTGAGGCGCAAGACATGAACATCTTCCAACTCATCCAGAAAAACAACAAATCGCTCGTGGTCGTTGTGAATAAATGGGATTTGGTCGACGATAAGTCACAAGTGGTGATCGACACGTTCACCGATGCCATCCGCAACCGCATGGCTCCTTTCACCGATTTCCCCATCATCTTCGCCTCTGCACTCACCAAGCAACGTATCTTCAAGGTGCTGGAAACTGCCAAACAGGTGTATCTCAACAGGACGGCTCGTGTGGGAACGTCGAAACTCAATGAGGTGATGTTGCCATTGATTGAGGCTTATCCGCCACCATCGGTCAAGGGTAAGTATATCAAAATCAAATATTGCAGTCAGGTACCCGACACGCAGATTCCCACATTCGTATTCTTCGCCAACCTGCCTCAATATGTGAAAGAACCGTATAAACGGTTCTTGGAAAACAAGATCCGTGAGAATTGGCAGATGACGGGTTGCCCCATCAATGTGTTCATCCGCCAAAAATAGGTCGCAGATGACCAGGTTGCAACAAGGTACTTTTGCCTTTCTGCTTCTCTTGGCAGTCTCCTTGACGGGTGGCTGCCAAGAAAAGGTTTCTGATGAGGAGATCGTGGCTCAGACAGCAAAACTCTATTATGATTATCTGCTGGAGGGCAAATATGAAGACTTCGTAGCCGGCATAGACCATCATCTTCAGCAAGCCGATGATTATAATAAGCAGTTGCTCACCTCAGCCAAGATGTTTATGGCTCTACAAAAGGAGCGGCATCAGGGCGTCAGTTCTTTTTCCGTTGTCAATGCTGATATAGAGGAGGGACAACAGAGCCACAATGGAACTCGAACTTCATCTACCGCCAACGTCTTCTTGGTCATTCACTACGCCGACAACACCGATGAGCAAATCGTGGTGCCCATGGTGGAGCGCGATGGCATCTGGCTCATGCGCTGAATGACAACATACGAAATGTGGGAAAAGGAGGCCGCGACGCTTATTCCTCAGTGTGTGCCGGGCTGGTGGGATGGTGATGCTGCTCGTTGACCATCGTGCGCATCTCTTTCAAAAGATCGCTGGCAAAAATGAAGTCTGTCAGACGCTTGTTGGTCGACTCCATGATATCACCGCTCTTGCCCTGCCAATCCTTGTGCCCTTCATAGATGAAAAGAATGTTCTCACCGATGCCCATTACCGAGTTCATGTCGTGCGTGTTGATGATGGTCGTGGTGTTGTATTCTTTCGTGATACTGCTCAACAGATCGTCTATCACCAGAGAGGTTTTGGGGTCGAGTCCGGAGTTGGGCTCATCGCAAAACAGGTATTGGGGGTTGAGGGCGATGGCGCGGGCAATGGCCACGCGTTTCTGCATACCACCCGATATCTCACCGGGAAACTTCTGTTGGGCTTCCACCAGGTTCACACGGTCTAAGCATTCCTGTGCTCGTTTCACACGTTCACGATAGTTCATCGAGGAAAACATGTCGAGAGGGAACATCACGTTCTCCAGTACCGACAGCGAGTCAAAGAGGGCCGCACTTTGAAAGATCATGCCCATCTCGCGGCGCAACAATATCTTCTCTCGTTTGCTCATGGCCACGAAGTCACGGCCGTCGTAAAGCACCTTTCCCTTGGTGGGCAAGAGCAGCCCCACAAGGTTCTTCATCAGCACGGTCTTTCCTGATCCACTCTGACCGATAATCAGATTGGTCTTGCCGTTCTCGAAAACAGCACTGATGTCGTGAAGCACTTCCTTGTCTTCAAAAGATTTGTAAAGATGCTGGATTTCTATCATGATGGATGGGATGCTGAAGGATGATTAGGAAAGCAACTGAGTGAGGAAAACATCGGAGAACAGAATCAGCACGCTGCTCGATACGACGGCGTTGGTGCTCGACTCTCCCACCTCTACCGAACCGCCTTTCACCGAATAACCATAGTAAGAGGATACACTCGCGATGATGAAGGCAAAAAACAGGCTCTTGATAATACTCATCCACATAAACCAGGCCTTGAAGTCGTGCTGCAGGCCTATGGTCAAATCCTCTGGACTGAGCACATGACCGATATAGGCTGTGGCATAGGCTCCTAAAATACCCGTCGCCGCACTGAAAATTACAAGGAAAGGCATGATGGTCAGCATACCGAGAATCTTGGGCAAGATGAGGTAACTGGCGGAGTTCACACCCATGATCTCCAAGGCATCAATCTGTTGGGTCACACGCATTGTGCCCAACTCTGAGGCGATGTTGGAACCGACCTTTCCTGCCAGGATTAGACACATGATGGATGATGAAAACTCCAAAAGCATGATCTCACGGGTGGTGTAGCCGGTGACAAAACGAGGCATCCAGGGACTTTGGATGTTAAGTTTCATCTGAATGCAGATCACGGCACCAATGAAGAAAGAGATCAACAGCACAATGCCAATGGAGTCAACACCTAATGCTGACATTTCCTTGACATATCTTTTCATGAACATCCTGAGACGTTCCGGTCTCGAGAATGTCCTGCCCATGAGAATCAGATATTCTCCAAAAGTCTGCAAAGAGTTGATGATAAACATGATGTCGTGGCTTGATGGAGCGGGTGGATGACGGCCGCTTCCCAATTGATTATGCAAAGATAGTGCAAACCGAGTGGAATGCAAAACAAAAAACAATATTTTTTGTTTTCATTCCCGAGGTGCCGCCTATCTTCGACTTCATGTCAAAGTTTGTGCAAACCGAGTGGAATGCAAAGCAAAAAACAAATTTTTTTGTTTTCATTCCCGAGGTGCCGCCTATCTTCGACATTTATGTCAAAGCATTTATAGCATTTTGTCGTGTTTTCTTTTCCAATCGTGATGAATCGATATTTTTTGTGCTTGATTTATTGGCTATTAGATAAAAACTGAGTAACTTTGCGTCCTATTTTATTATTTATCATCCTTTTTGTAGTATATGATGAATT
>CADCQC010000197.1 GCA_902803455.1 uncultured Prevotellaceae bacterium | reverse complement strand
TCTGGTCAAGTTGCTGGAATCCCGCAAGGACAAGGCTTCACGCCGCTTTGTGAGCGCTTTCAAGAACGCATTGCCCGATTATGCCGCCGATTTGCGGAAACAGTCAGGAATGACACCTTACGGCGTGCCCTACACCCCGAGCATCTGGGGTGCTGGCTGGGACATCCAACGGCTGGGATTTGAATATTATTATCTTGCGAAAAACTATCCCGACATCTTTCCTAAAGAAACCGTATATAATGCGCTCCACTTCGTTTTGGGCTGTCATCCTGGCAGCAACACGTCATCTTTTGCTTCTGGCGTAGGCGCCCACTCAGCCACAGTGGCATACGGCCTCAACCGTGCCGACTGGTCCTATATCCCAGGCGGCGTGGTGTCGGGTACCGCTTTGATCCGTCCAGACTTCCCCGAACTGCTCACCTTCCCCTTCCTTTGGCAACAGACGGAATATGTGTTGGGTGGCGGTTCTTCCCACTACATGTTTCTTGTCCTTGCCTCAAAAAAGATGTTGAGCGAGAGATAGAGGTTGCTGATTGCAAAGAGTACAGGGGAGGCTAGGAAGCTCTAGGGAACTCTAGGGGAAAGCGGTAAGACATAAGAAGAGCGCCTTCGAAGGCGCTCTTCTTATGTCTTACGATGAGGTATTTTGAGAAACTGCCATCAAGGCTGTTTTTTCAATTCCTCAGCGATGATCTCGGCCATCCGACGCACGCCCTTTCCGTTGGGGTGTATGCCATCAGGCTGCACCATGTCGCTACCATTTGCGAACAAGGTATGCAAGTCGATGACAGTCAGTCCGTACTCTTTAGCCACTTCCTGCTGCAGCGGAATGATGCTGTCTGCAATGACAGACTCATTGATGTTCCACGATGACTTGAAGGCCGGAATGGGTGTACAGAGATAAATCTTCGGTCCGGCTGGTGATGCCTGACGAGCCTTCTTCCCCTTTTTCTTGGGAGAGGTGGCGAGGCCAGGAGAAAGTGTGGTGATCAGTTGCTGCAAGTCTTTTTTGAAAGATGCGGCATATTGCCAGTTTTGCGGTTTTGAATCATTGGTGCCCAACTTGATGATAACGATATCAGGTTTGAATGCCTGGGCATCCCTCCAAGCAGTCTCCTTCATATACGGCATGTCTCCTTGATTGAGGAGCGTGCGTCCACTCACACCAAAGTTCTTGACCCAATAATTGTTCCCCAACATCTGCTGGAGAAGGGCAGGATATCCATGTTGGTCAGCCATGTCTATCCCATGGCCGTCGGTAATGCTGTTGCCGATACATGCCACCCTAATGGCATCCTTCTGAGGTGCTTGACGGTTATTGAGCCAATTGCCGAGATCCGCAAGCATCTGGTCATGATATTTGAACCAAGGTCCGACGCCCCATCCGTGGTCGCCAGTGGGATAAATATACATGGCACACTCATTGCCCGCATTGCGCATGGCCGAATAATAAGCCACCCCGTTTGTCACAGGAGGCACGAGGCGGTCATCGCTGGACATCAGGATAATGGCAGGAGGTGTCAGATGTCGTTTCACGGCATTCTGGGTGGAGAACTGGCGCACCAGTTCCGGATTTTTCTGTCCTTCTTCTCCCAGGAAATTCAGACATGAATATTTATGAGAGACACGCTCGTCCATGGAGATGACAGGATAGAACAAGATGGTGAAGTCGGGTCTGACCTCAAAGTCAGAAAGGGTGGATATGACAGAAGCCAGATGTCCGCCAGCCGAGAAGCCCATGATACCCACATCGCGAGGCTGGATATTCCATACACTGGCAGAATCGCGCACGATACGGAACGTTTTCTCCACATCGGAGATGGGAATGGTCCGGTCGCCATTGGGCAGACGGTAGTTGACCACGAAATAAGCGATACCTTGCTGATTGAGCCAATCCGACCATTGGGTACCCTCATGTGTGTTGGACAGCATGGAGTAACCACCCCCTGGCACGCCCACGATCGCCCTGCCCGAAGGTTTCTCCGGCAGGAATGCCACCATGTGTGCCTTGCCGTCATCAGTGAGGTTGATGGTGAATTTCCTCGCTGTCTGTGCCTGTGCGATGAGTGCCACCAGCAACAGGCAAAACGTCAAAAGTTTCTTCATGTGGTTGAGATTAAATAAACACATCACCCTCAAGACGCTTATTTAAACAGCAGTTGCGCAAACTGATAGAGGCTGCGACGCCATGTCTGCCATTCATGTGCGGTCTCAGGCGACACATACGAATGTGCATTGATGCCTATAGCCCTCAGATCTTCAGCAGCCTTGTCGACACCCATTCTGTTCTCCCTGCTGCCGCAACTCATGAAGAGCACCTTGTTGGTCTTTTTGAAATCCTTCGCATCCTGCAATTCTTCCGTGCGGAAGGTGCCGCCACTGAACATACCCACGTATGCGAACTTGGTGGGATTGGCCAATGTGATCATGTGAGTCTGCATGCCACCCATGGAGAGGCCAGCCAGCGCACGGTGCTCCGTATCGGCAATGACACGGTAGTTGTTTTCCACCATGGGGATGATATCTTTCAGCAACACGGATTGGAAATCACTAAAACCGCCGAAGCCACGGCGAGGTCCACCTGGTCTGCCGCCAGGACCACCGCCAGGGCGCTGACCTTGTCCACCACCTGGGCGCATGCCCTGAGGAGCTCCCTGCGGACGTGCACCACCCTGTCCCTGCGGGCGAGGTCCCATTCCTGGGAATCCTCCGAAAGGATTGGCATTCTGTGTCGTGTCGGGATGAGCAGGTTGAGCATTCAGGCCATTATCCATCACGATGATGAAAGGCACCGCTTTTCCTTCAGCGATGAGGTTATCCATGATGATGCCTGTTTTTCCCTGAGCCGACCATCCGGTCTCATTCTCACCCATACCATGCTGCAAGTAGAGTACGGGGAATTTCTTATTCGGATTCTTATTATATTCTGCGGGCAAGTAGATGTAGCAATGACGCATCTTCTCAGTGACGGTAGAATAATAGTAAACCTCATTGACAGATCCTTGAGGCACATTCTTCACGGTATAGAACTCCTCATCAGCAGCAGGGATATCGATACCACTTCCCCACCTGCTGGCACCATAGTAGTATTTGCTGCCTGGATCAGGAACAGAGGCTCCATCGATGTTGAGTTGGTAATAATGGAAACCTTCATCCTGTGGAGCCGACTCACCGGTCCACACACCTTCAGCGTTTTTCACCAAGTCATATTTCACACCGCCAATATCGAGTTTGACACTCTTGGCTTCCGGTGCAGAGATTTGCGCGCGCACCATGCGCTGTGAGTTAACCATAGGGTATTGGTGCCCCTCCTGATTGGTACTTGCCGGCTTGAAGTCTTCCACAACTTGAGCACTGGCCATAACTGCGAAAAATGCAGCCGTCATGAGAAACATACGTTTCATAAGCAATGTTTTGTAAAGTTATCAATAAATTAGTTAGCGATATCTCAATCTGATACTACATTTAGACGCATTTTGGAGGGAAAAGTAAAAAGGGAAACCGAAAAATGATTTCACCGTCTATTCCACGGAAGACTCCGAGAAATAATATTCCCTAAGGGGTTTGTTGACCGGCTCACCCTTCAAGGTAATGTTTTCTTTCAAGCGAATATCCGTTGAAGAAGCCCCAATCTTGACGAGGAATTTGCCTGGCTGCACATTCCACTGCCGCTGTTGCTGATGACTATAGAAGCCCAACTGCTCGGTGTAGAGTTTCACCTTCACGGTCTTTGTCTGTCCAGGTTGCAGTGCGACACGGGCAAATCCCTGCAACTGGATAGGGCGGATCTGCTGGTTTTCATCAGCAGGAGAGATATACACCTGTGCAATCTCGTCGGCAGCCACCTGTCCCGTGTTTTTCACCTCAAAAGAGAGGTTGACACATTTGTCGGCCGTCGTAGCCTCGCGGTCCACCTTCAAGTTTTTGTATTCAAACGTGGTGTAAGACAGTCCGTAGCCAAAAGGCCATTGTACGCGTGCATCCTGTGAGGCCGAATAGTTGTAGCAGAGAGGTTCAAAGACCTCTGTATTGGGATAACTGACCGACAGTTTTGCCGATGGCGACACTTTTCCGAAGAGGATATCCGCCACGGCATGTCCACCCTCCTCACCTGGGTACCATGCCTGGATGACAGCCGCACAACGCTCAGCGATGCCAGAGATGACCTGTGCCCGACCTCCGAACATCACGAGCACCACAGGTTTTCCGGTGGCGATGAGGTCCTTCACAAACTGTTCCTGTCTGCCAGGCAGACGAAGTCCCTGACGGTCACGGTTTTCTCCACAGAGCATCACATTCTCGCCCACGGCGGCGATGATCACATCGCACTGTTGCGCCAAGCGAAGGGCTTCTGCCTTGTCAGCCTTCTCGCCAGCGTCCACCTTCCGATGAAGAATCTCATACTCCCAGGCTCGCTCGTCGCCCGCCTCTGTATATTTGGTCTCGATGTCCTCTGTCCAGTCGCAGCCGCGCTCATACATCAGGTCCACACCTTCAGGTTTGCGGTCTTTCATCCCCTCAAGAAGCCCCACGACATGCGGATGGTCCAGATCCTCCATGATCATCTTCCAGAAATAGGTCATGGCAGGGAAAGAGTAGTCGCCACACATCGCCCACATAGAATTTGCGTTGGGGCCGGTCAGCAATACTTTCTTGGCATCCTTCAGCGGAAGGATACCATTGTTTTCCAACAGCACCACGGACTGTGTGGCGATGTCGTAGGCCGTCTGCCTTTCCTCCGGTGTGTCGAGGACGATTTTCTCCTTACTGTAGAGATAGGGATCCTTATCGAAGAGACCGGCGCGCATCTTCTGCCGGAGGACGTTCTTCACAGCCCGCTCCAAAGTCTCAGGCTTGACCAATCCCTTGTCGATGGCCTCCTGTAAGTGCTCATAGTTGGCACCTCTGGGGAAGTCGACATCATTGCCATTATTGATAGCCGCTGCCGCCTTGTGGACGACATCCTCCTGATCAGGCAGTTGGTCAATCGCCGTATAATCGCTGACAATCATCCCGTCGAATCCGACATATCCCCTAAGGATCTCTTCAAGTATCTCATGATTGGCCACACAATTCGTGCCATGGACGGCATGATAGCCCGGCATGACCACCTTGCTTCCTGCCAACCGTATCATGGCTTCGTGAGGCAACAGGATCTCTTCCATAAGCTCCTTCTCATCGGCATCACCACCACCTCCATAACCGAGGTAATGCTTCGAACAAGCCCCTACGCCCTTCTTCAGGTCTCCCTGTTGAAGTCCTTTCACAAAAGCCGTACCCATCACAGCCGAGAGGTAGGCATCCTCACCATAGGATTCTTCCAACCTGTAGAAACTCGGTGTGCGGCACACATCGACCATGGGCGAGAGCGACAACACACCACCCATTTTCCGCATGGCGATACCCGTCTGTTTGGTCTTCAGTTCTGCCAGTTCGGGATTGAAGGAGCAGGCTTGTCCGATCTGCTGTGGATAGATGGTGGCCCCTTGTGTATTAACTCCAGAGAGTACCTCCTCATGGAAGAGAGCCGGTATGCCGTTGGGGGTATGAT
>CADCQC010000196.1 GCA_902803455.1 uncultured Prevotellaceae bacterium | reverse complement strand
TAAAAAAGGAGGAAAAAAATAAAATAGGACATTCTCGTCGTTGACAAAAAAAAAAAAAAAAACGTAGGAAAATATAAAATCTGTTAAATTCTTGTCCGCTGATGCAAGTATTCTGGATTGATGTGCATTTATGGGGTAAATGTTGCATTTAAAAACGATTTTTATGAAATCAAACATTCACTTTTTGTCTTCTGCAAACATCTGGCTGCTGATTGCTGTGTTTGCTTTTTCTTCCTGCTCAAAGTCGGATGATCTTGGGAGCGGGTCTTCTCATGAATATGAATACGCCTTTTTCAATAAGGGCGGAGATGGTGGAGACGGCTATGGGGCTGGTGGTGAGGTAGGTGCGCAACCAGGCAACACGCAGGCAGGAATTGTGACGGCGGGAGAGTGGTGCGATCTGAATCACTGGGATTTCTGGTCAAAACTGATGCTGGGAGAATTGTTTTCTGACAAGAGCGACTATTGGAAGTTTTATACCAATAACCGCGTGCCGGTGAAAGTGACTGATGAGAGCGGCAATGCGTTGGCTGGTGTGAAGGTGAAACTGCTGAGTGAAGGCGATGGCATGGCGACGGTGTGGGAGACCATCACCGACAACCATGGTCAGGCTGAATGCTGGCTCGGTCTGTTTCAGCGCACAGATGGCGATGTCAGCAAACGTCTGCGCATCAGTCTGAACGACGAGGTGATGGATGGACATCCCCAAGTGCGTCCCTTGGACTCGCTCCTCCAGTCGGCGCCGGTCAACCAGTATATCTTCAAGAATCCGAAAGCCACTGTTCGTCAGGCAGATATCGCTTTTATCGTGGATGCCACCGGTTCCATGCATGACGAGATAGCTTTTTTGAAACAAGATCTGATGGATATCATCAACCAAGTGAAGTCTGTTCGTCAAGGTATGACCGTGCGCACAGCCGCGTTGTTCTATCGTGACGAGGGTGATGAATATCTCACCCGTCATCAGAACTTTACCAACGAGGTGAGCCAAACCGCCGCATTCATCGGCGAGCAGGATGCTGATGGCGGCGGCGACTATCCCGAGGCCGTGCATACCGCACTCGACCGAATGTTGCAAGACCTCTCTTGGGACACGAAGGCGTATACCCGTCTGGCCTTCATGCTGCTCGATGCTCCTGCCCATCATGAGGATGCTATCATCCGTTCACTGCAGCAATCAGTGGCCACCTGCGCCAAACTGGGTATCAAACTCATTCCTGTGGCTGCCAGCGGTACGGATAAGAATACCGAGTTTATGTTGCGCTTCTTCGCCAACGCCACCGGCGGCACTTATGTGTTTCTCACCGACGACAGTGGGGTGGGCAACAGCCATATGCCGGCCTCAGTGGGCGATTTTGAGGTGGAGCAGCTCAACAGACTGCTCATCCGCCTGATCGAAGCGTATACGGAGTAAGATCAAAATGTGATCATTGAGGATGGGTTTTACCTGAGGTGTAGGCGGGTGAGCAGTGCTTTGCGGCGGTCCCAGTTGCGGTCGTGGCGGTTTTTCACACTGATCATCTGCTCTACACCGCTCTCACCTAAGTGGCGGCAGGCGGCATAGTGCTCGGCAAACCATCTGAATAATTCTTTGTTGCCCGTGAAGCGGGTGAGGTTGTCCATGCAGGCCGACATCGGCGGTGTCCCTTCGTAGAAGGTCATGCGGTTGATGTCGATGAGCGAGAAATGGTAGTGCCCGTCGGATTGCGGGTGATAGAGCACATTGGTGTTGTTGAAGTCGCCGTGGAGCACGCCTTTCTCATGCAACTGGGCGGCAAAGCGGGCCAGATCTGCCACCAGCACGCGGTCGAAAGGCTCCATCTCGTCGAGACGCTCCACGATAGGCGGTGCGTCGTCCACCCCACAGACATAATAGGCATACGTCAGAAGTCCGCTTTCCCACGTCTCGAGGAAAGCGATGTTGACGGGTGTGTCAAATCCTCTTTTCCGCAGTTCTCCTCCGTTGAGAAACGCCCTTTTGGCCTTGCTTTTACGGAAGAAACTGTAGACGATCCGCTGTAGGAATTTGGGCCGCCGGAAGCGTTTCACCACTAGCCATGTGCCATCAATGTTGAATTTCTTGATGGTATTGCGCCCGTTGAAAATCAGTTGTCCTCCCTCTTCGAAATGCTGTGGCAACAGTGCCACCCACTCCTTGAGATGTCCGTATGCGGGATTGATGTCTGTTCTCATGATGGGATAAAAGCCGGATTGATTTTTTTATTATATTGCAAAAATAGGCCATTTTGTCGGTTTTCCCAAACTTTTCCTCCTTTATTGTCGGTTGCAAGTCCAGGTGATGTCCACATGGTCGTCGATCTTCTTGCCGCTTTTGGGGTTGTGGAGAGAGATGACGGTGGTGTGCGTGGGAGAGAACGGCAGGATGGTGGCCGTGAGATCATCATCGAAGAGGGTTATGGGCTTTTTCATCTCCGTGGTGAGCGTGTGGCTTTTGGGTGATCCCTTCATGCTGACCGTCATCTGCGGGCCTTTTTGTTGGAAGGTGAGTGTCTTACTCCGTTTTTTTCCTTTGATGCTGTAGGCGATAGTCATCGTGGCCGTGCGGTGACCCTCGTGGAAGAGATGGAAGTCGAGCGGTTGGGCTTGGGTGAAGTCAAACTGGCTCTGATAGGTATGCCGTCCGACCATCCCGTCGAGGTAGATCCTTAACTGGCATTTCAGGTCGCCGTCGTGCCCGTTGGCGGCAGGCAACAGTGTCGTGGCTTGCGTGTCCTGGGTGAAGTTGCGCAGGTCGAGGCCACGTGTGCGGTCGCTGCGGTAGTAGGGCAGGTGATGGAAGACGGATTTGGCATTGGCTTTGTTGTCTTTTTCGATGAAGTGACGGGCATATCCGGGATCGGCCACATAGAAAGAACCTTTCACGGTGTTGCCTTCCACCCTCACCGTGTCGAAGACCCAACGTCTGGAGGCCTGGTATCCCCCCTCGCCATTGAAAGGATAGTTGCATACCGACCTGAAGAGCACCACGGGCATGTCGCTCCTTGTCACCTCGATGTCGTTGTGGCTGACGATGACGGTGGGATGGCGCTGCACTTCAGCCCTGAGGACAGGGTCGGCCGTCTTGCTGCCCACCCTTGTGACGGTGAGTGTCGAGTCATCGTTGATGAAATAGGCCGACACATGTCGGGTTGTGCCTTGCGCGTCGGTCGGGGTCGTATAGGCCTTGAAAACCTTGCCGTTTGATGCCACGTGACGTGATGTGTAGCTGGAGCCCAAGCCGGTGCCAAATCTGGAAACGAGCATTTTTTTGGGCGACGTGTCGTTCATCTGCCGCACCCATTCCCGCCAGGAGCGGCCCTCATGGCGCAGGGTGTTGAGGGCGGAGTCGGTGAGGTTGATGGTCTTCGTACGGGGAATCAGCCGGCACAAGGCTCCTGTGATGGTGCGGGCCTTGAGCGTGTTGTGTGAGAACTCAAACCGGTTGTAGGCGTTGGGTGTGTTGACCATGGAGATGCCGTCGATCCTGCCGCCGCTGATGCTCACCACATTATGGCGGAAGATCACCTCATCAAAACCTCTCACATAGTTGAAGAGTTTGGTGAAATATTGTTGATTCACCCATTGGTTTTTCTCGATGGGCTGTTCCCCTTTGGCGATGGCGAGTGGCCGATAGTCGCGTTCCCATGCTTGCGAGAGCACTTTCTTGCAGTAAGACTCATCCCATGTCCACCGGTTGTTGTAGATATGTCGGCGTGTGGTCACCCCCTTGATGGTGCCGCAATTCTTCGAGTAACAGGTGGAGACTAAGGGATAGCCACCGACGCTTCTCTTGCCCGAGATGAGGTAGGCCAGCATATTGGTGATGATGTTGTCATGGAAAAACACCTCCTCGCACGAGAGATAGACGTCATAGAGCGTTGCGCCGTAGAGCCCGTCTGGCTCGTTGCTGGTGCAGAGGGCATGGGGTGCGATGAGGCGTTTCAGTTCGGGTGTGTCTCTCATCACCTGCTGGTCGGCCCTGGTGTAGCAGTAGGCGAGGAAATTCTCGAGCACGTTGTTGTAGAAATGCACTGTCATCGAGGTGGCCAGCAGCGCACAGACATAATAGTTGCAGGCAGGTTGGGCGGTGGTGAGGTGGTTGTGATGGAAGTAGATGGGAGCGTTGTGGCGGTATTGCTTGACATCGCCCTCATGGTTGGTATTGTGCATGAAAAACATGCCTGAGAGATTTTTCACGCGGCAGCCGGAGATGTCGCAGGCACGCCGGATGATGCCGCCGTCGAAACCGATGATGTAGTTGTAGCGCACGTCGAAGTGGCAGTTTCTGATGAGGATGCTGTCGATGCCCACATCGGCGTAGGTTTTGTCTTTCTCCAGCACTTTTTGGCTAATGGAGATGAGGGAGATGTCTTTCACCTGGCACCGGTCGAAGGAGAGGGTGCCCAGGTCGCCGTTGAGACGGCTGGTGGTTTTGAAGACAAAGAAGTTATTGGAGGGTTTCCTGGTGTGGCCGGT